>CAMELY010000119.1 GCA_945926565.1 uncultured Clostridia bacterium
CCGGCAAGGAGGCCTCCGGCACCGGCAACATGAAGTTCATGATGAACGGCGCCCTGACCATCGGCACCGAGGACGGCGCCAATGTGGAGATGCACCAGATTCTGGGCGACGACAACATCTTCATCTTCGGCCTCACCGCCGACGAGGTGGCCAACAAGCTCCGGGTGGGCTACAACTCCTACGAGTACTACAACCAGAACGCCTATATCCGGGACGTGCTCAACGCCATCAACCAGGGCTTCTCCGACGGCAAGCGCTACGAGGATCTGTCCAACGGCCTGCTCTTCGGCAACGGCGGCCAGGCTGACCCCTATCTGCTGCTGGCTGACTTCGAGAGCTATCGCTATGCTCAGGAGAAGGTGGCTGAGACCTACCAGAATCAGAAGCTGTGGAACCAGATGGCCATCTCCAACGTGGCCCGTTCCGGCATCTTCTCCTCCGACCGCTCCATCGCCGACTACGCCGCCAAGATCTGGCACGTGGACGTGCGCAACAAGAACTGAGCTTCCTCCCCATAACCAAACGGCCCCCGAACGATATCGTTCGGGGGCTTTTACTGTCAGAACTATCCTGGAATCCCTTGTATTTCTGGGTATGCGATACTATTAAGCGTTTTTCTCAAAACCGGTCAAGAACTGCCGCCGGGAATCTTCGGAAAGCCCTTTTCTCGTCCGGCGGATTCTGGTATACTTAAAATAATATTGACCGGAATCGCGTGTTCAGGAGGCCGGAGCCCATGGCAGAGACAGAAAAACGACAAGATACATCCGCGCATCTCTCCGAAAACCGCTGGGAGGGGCCGCTGGAAGAGGGCAGTCTGCTCCATTTGGACAGGGCCGCGCCCCTGATTCCTCTGCTCTGCCCCGGCGCGGAGGAGCTGCTCTCCCTGCTGGGCCAAGGTCTGCGCCTGCCCCTTTTGGCGCAGGAGGATCAAGCGCTGGAATCCTCCGACCCTGCCGCCGTCACCCTACTGGAGCAGGGCAGTTTGACCGCCGCCCTGGAAACACTGGCCCGGGAGAGCGGTGAATCCGCCCGGCTGCAGGGCTGGTCCGGCCTGTGCCTGGCCGAGGGGCGGCTGGTCTCCCCCGACGGAATCAGCGCACCTCTGCTGCTGTGGCCGGTCACGCTGGAGGAGTCTCCGGAGGGCAGCTGGCTTCTGGCCCGGGGCAGCGAGGGCAGTCTGCGCAACGAGGCGGCGCTCTCCCTGCTTCCAGTCCCGGAGGAGGGCTGGAGCCCCAACCGGGAGCCCCTGGCCCGGCAGCTGGATCAGCTGCTGGAGGCCCAGCCGGACTGGCAGCGGAAGGAGGGTCTGTGGCTGGGCCGCTTCCCCCTCTGGAGCCTGGAGCTGCGCCATACTCTGGCCTGTCCCACCGCTCCTGATTCCGCCGCCGTCCTGCTGGAGCAGGCCCCTGGCGAGGCTCCGGTTTTGGACTGTTCCGATACACAAGGCGAGGAGGGCGTTTTGGCCCCACTGCCTCTGGACGGCGTACAGATGACCGCCGTCAACCACCTGATGCAGGGTGAGTCCCTGCTGGTCTCCGGCGGCAAGGGCACCGGCAAGACCCAGCTGGCTGCCGGGCTGATGGCCAACGCCATGGGCATCGGTCAGCGGGTCCTGTTTGTCTCCAATTGGGAGACTGACCGCGCCGCAGTCTCCCACCGGATGAAGCTGTTGGGGCTGGACAAGCTGGTGCTGGAGCTGCCCAGCCTGGGAGACCGGAAAAGCGCCGTCCTCCACCAGTACAATATCGCCGCCCAGGTGCATCCCGAGACCTCGGCAGAGGGATACTTCTCCCTCTCGGAGCAGACCGCCCAGCTGGCCCGCCGGCTGGATCGCTCCGCCGCCGCCCTCCACACCCCGGGCAAGTGCGGCCTCAGCCCCTTCCAGCTGATCTGCCGCTATCTGCAGGAGAGGGCGCCCGCCGATGCGCTGCTGCCCCTCCCTCAGCCCATGCTCAGCCACCTGGACGCCCAAGGGCTGGAAAACCGGCTGGACTGCGCCCAGCAGCTGGCTCAGACCGCCCAGGCGCTGGGCCAGGTGTCCGGCCATCCCCTGTCGCTGGTCTGGGGCTGCGAGTACCCGGAGGGTCTGGCAGAGGCGCTGCCCCCCGTCCTGGACGATTTACTGGAAGCCATCCATCAATTGGACGCCGTCGGCGCTCAGTGGTGCGGCCGCACCGGACTGGAGTCGCCCCGCTCTCAGGAGGACTGGCAGGGTCTGCGCGACGGAGCTCATCTCCTGGGCGAATGGCAGAATTATCCCGCCAGCTGGGCCAGCTCCCCCCGAATTCCGCTGCTGTTGGAGGCGGTACAGGAGCTGCGGCGGCACTTTGACCAGGCCCAGCGGCTTCAGGCTCGCATCCGGGAGAAGTGGGAGGACGCCGTCTTTGCCCTGGATGGGGTCAAGCTGGAAAAGCAATGGCGGTTTCTCAAGGAGGGCTGGACGCTGCCCACCGAGCCGGATCGGGAGCGCACCCTCCGCCAACTGCTGACCCAGGCGGAAAGCCTGCTCACCGGGCTGGAGACGGTAGGCCGTCAATGGGCCCGCTGCGTCCACATCCCCGTCCCCACCACCCGGGACAGCTGGGAGCGCAGCTACGAGGTGGCGGTGGAGCTGGCCCGCTGGAAGGAGATTCCCGGCGAGTGGGGCAGCTGCTCCAGTCTCCAGGCCCTGCTCTGGGATGTGGGAGAGCTCATCGACCACGGCAAGCAGGCCAAGGAGTGCAAGGAGGTGCTGCTCCGGGACTGGTCGCCGGATTTCCTCACCCTGGACGGTCAGGCGCTCATGGAGCGCTGGCAGAAGGAGGGCGGCAATTGGGGCATCGGCTGGCTCAAGCGCCAGAGTCCTCTCCGCGCCGAGCTGGAGGCCTATTGCCAGTGCAAGCTGACCACCGATCTGCTGGAAAACAGCCTGCGCTGGCTGCTGGACTACCAGTCCGAGCTGGCCCAGTGCGACGAGATCTACCATCGCTGGGAGCGGGAGCTGAAATCCGTCTACAAGCGGGAGGACACCGTCTGGCTCTGGCTGGAGGCAGCCCGCACCGTGGCGGCAGAGAGTCACGACTGGCTCACCGAGCTCACCGGCAGCGAGGATTTTCTCCGACAGTACGGCAATTCCCCCGAGGCGGTGGCCGCCGCCGGTCAGCTCCAGGAGCAATGGGAGCTGGCCCGGGACACCTTGGGGCATCTGGACGTCATCATCGGCCGCACCGGACAGCCGGACAGCCAAAACTGGCTGTCGGAGCGGCGGAGCGACTGCCGCCGGCTGCGCAATCTGCTCCAGATCCGCAAGCAGCTGGAAGAAAACGCCAAAGGCCCCCTGGTCTTGGGGGAGATCGGCGACGCCCTCAGTCTGCTCGCCCAGCACCAGAAGGAGCGTGCCGCTGTGGCTGCCCTCTATGACCGCTGGGAAGAGGAACTGGAGGACCTGTACCTGGGCTCCGACACCAATTGGGATGAGCTGTATACCCTCAGTGTCCAGGCGGTCAACTCGGACGACGCCCTGTCCGAGCTCACCGGCGATCTGGAGCTCCGGGCCAGGCTGGCGGGAGATCCCCAGGCCCAGTCCGACGCACAGGCCCTCTGCGCAGCCTATCAGGCGGTCTGTGACCAGGCGGGGCGGCTCTCCAAACTGGCCTCCGCCCATCTCACCTCCGGTTCCGGCCTTTGGCTGGAGCAGCTGCGGCAGAGCTGTGAAATTCTCCGCAGTCACCTGGATCAGCTGGAGGCCTGGATGAACTGGCGCAGCCAATGCCGCCGGGGGGAGAGCCTGGGGCTTCACTCCTTTGTGGCCCATTTTGACCGGCCTCTGGAGCCGGAAGAAGACACGCTCTCCCTCTTCCGCAAGAGCCTGTACCGGGCGATCCTCCAGCTGGAGCTGGACTGGACACCCGAGCTGCGGCAGTTCTCCGCCCGGCAGCTGGGCGAGGTGCTCCGGCAATACGCCCGGCTGGACGAGACGCTGACCCGGCGCACCCGGGAGGAGCTGCTCCACGTGGCGGCCTGCCGATTGCCGGACCTGGTGCGGGAGCCCCTGCTCCGGGAGGAGGTCAGCCTGCTGCGCTGGGCCAATGAGACAAAAGGCCAGGACATCTCTCTGGAGGGTCTCATTCACGGCCTCCCCCGGATGACCAAGGGCTTCTTCCCCTGCGTGCTGGCCTCTCCCGCCGACGTTCTGCGCTGTTTCGGGGCGGACTGCGCCTTTGACTATATCATTGTGGACGGGGCGGAACGGATTCCCGCCCCGGTGGGCAAGGCCCTGCTCAATCTGGGCAAGACCGCCCTGCTGCTGAGCGGCGGCCGCCGGGTGGAGCCCACCGTTCTGCCGGAGGGACCCAGTCTGTGGGAGGTCTGCCAGTCCCTGCCTCTGAGCCGGCTCTGGCTCCGGCGGTGCTATCTCCCCCGCCCGGAGAGTCTGCTCTGGCTGGAGCATCTGACCGACCGCCTCTCCGGCTATCCCACCTGCCGTC
>CAMELY010000120.1 GCA_945926565.1 uncultured Clostridia bacterium
TCGCTGGTGATCACCGCAACAGTGGTGCCGGAGAGGCCCCGCTCCTCCAGCAGCGCCTTGGAATAGCAGCCCCCCCGCTGGCTCTTCCGGTAATACGAAATCACCTGGGCCATAATGGAGAGGGCGATCTCCTCCGGGGTCTGGGCGCCGATGTCCAGGCCGATGGGGGCGCAGACGGCGTCCAGCTTCTCCTGGGGGAAGCCCTTCTGGGCCATGCGTTTGCGCACCAGCTCGGTGCGGCCCTTGCTGCCCATCATGCCCACATAGGCCCACTCCTTGGGCAGGATGGCCTCCAGGCATTTCTGGTCATAGAGGTGCTCCCGGGTGAGCACCACAAAATAGGTGTTCTCCCCTCCGGAAATCCGGCCCAGGGCCTCTTCAAAGGGCATGCAGTAGACCGGATCCGCCCCGGCGTCCTCGGCGGCCTGGGCAAACTCCTCCCGGTCCTCGGCCACGGTCACCTGGAAGCCCAGGCGTTTCGCCATGGGAATCAGGGCCAGGGCCACATGGCCCGCCCCGCAGATCACCAGCTCCGGCGGGCTGTCCAGCACCTCCACAAAGACCTGATTTCCCCCCAGAGAGAGGGTGCAGGTCTCCGGGATGAGGGCGAGCACCGGCAGGCTTGCCGCCAGCGGCGTGTCCTTGGGCCGGGCGTCCAGCACCAGGCCGTCGGTAAAGATGATGCGATGGCCCTGGTTGGGACCGTCCAGAATGACAGCCGTCCGGATGCCCCGGAGCTGGGGCAGGGCGGCGATGGCGCTCAGATAGTTCACGGTAATTCCTCCCGGCGGTAGGCGCCTGTCTTGCCCCCCGTCTTTTCCTGGAGCCAGATGGGGCCGATGACCATATCCTGGCCCAGGGCTTTGCACATATCGTAGATGGTCAGCAGGGCGATGTTGACCCCGGTGAGGGCCTCCATCTCCACCCCGGTCTTGCCCACGCATTTGACCTCACAGCGGCACTCCACCGACTGCTCCTCCGGCAGCAGGGTGAACTCCACCGAGACGTGGGTCAGCTGGAGGGCGTGGCAGAGGGGGATCAGCTCCCAGGTGCGCTTGGCGGCCTGGATGCCGGCGATCCGGGCCACGGAGAGGACGTCCCCCTTCTTGCCCGTGTTGTCGGTCACCGCCCGATACATGGCCGGGTTCAGCCGGATGCGGCCCAGAGCGGCGGCGGTGCGGACGGTATTCTCCTTGCCGCTGACGTCCACCATATGGGCCTGACCCCGCTGGTCAATGTGGGATAGTTCGTTCATGATTGCCTCTTTCATTTTCTGTCAATACTTGCAGCGTGTTCAGTCTCCCAGCTTTGCCGTCTTCGGCATACCTAAAAAATCATCTTTGTCCGTTCTGAGAATCGCCACGACTTTTTTACACTCGGCACAGTACCAGCCCTCGTCCGCGCCGGAAAATCCAATAGAATCTTTGCTTCCAAACCACAGTTTTTTCCTGTGCTGTGCCGGTGTCTCTCCAGACTGCTGTGGAAAAAACGTCCCCGGTCGGGGCGTTTTGAAAAGAATGTCGCCTTTCTGCATTGGCCTTGTACAAATCGGGCAGTTCATCGTCGGCTCCTTTCAGTGCCCCTTGCCGAACCCGCAGTTGGGGAAGGTACACACCGGGCAGTTGAGACAGAGGCCTCCCTCTCCCAGTCCGTCCAGCTCCGCCCGGGTGACCGGCACATCCGCCATCAGCTTGGGCAGCACCAGGTCAAAGATGGTGCGCTTGGCGTACATGACGCAGCCGGGGAGCCCTACAATGGGAATCCGCTCGTCTCCGTAGTAGCTGAGCAGGAACATGGCCCCCGGCAGGACAGGGGCGCCGTAGCTGACCATCTCCGCGCCGGTATTGCGGATGGCCAGAGGGGTCTTGTCGTCCGGATCCACGCTCATGCCTCCGGTACAGAGGATCAGATCCGCCCCCGCATCCAGCAGCTTGAAGATGGCCTGGGTGGTCATCTCCGGGTCGTCGTTGGACAGCTCATGGCCGATGATTTCGGTGGGGTACTCCTTCAGCTTGGCCTCCAGGATGGGGGTAAATTTGTCGGTGATCCGGCCGTAATAGACCTCACTGCCGGTGGTGACGATGCCCACCTTTTTCTGACGGAAGGGCAGCACCTGGAAGATGGGCTTCTCCCCCGCCGCGGCCCTGGCCCGGTTCATCTTCTCCTCCTCGATGACCAGGGGAATCACCCGGGTACCAGCCAGCTTGTCCCCCTTTTTCACCGGGAATCCGCTGTGGCGGCAGGCGATCATCATCTCTCCCAGGCTGTTTACCGCATTCAGCTTGGCCCGGTCGGCCACAAAGAGGCCGTCGATGTCAGCCACCAGCTCAATTTTGCCCTCCTTCACCGGGGTCGGGTGCATATTGTCCCCCTGGCAGATCTGGCGGAGAATCTCCGCTCCCTCGTTCTCGTGGAGCATCCCCTCCGTCTTCTCCCAGACATAGAGGTGCTCCTTGCCCACGGAGAGCAGCACGGGAATATCCTCCTCCCGAACTACATGGCCCTTGCGGAAGACGGCGTCCTTGGTGACGCCGGGGATGATCTGGGTAATGTCATGGCAGAGGACGTGGCCCACTGCCTTGGTCGTCTCAATCAGTTTCATAGGGTTCCCTTGCCTCGCTTGATATATTGGCCGGCGTAGGGCAGCAACAGCTCGCCGCCCTCCACCACCTTCTGGCCCCGGAGGTAGACCGCCTTGACCCTGCCCTGCATCTGCCAGCCCTCATAGGGGGTGTAGCCCGCGGCGTTGTGCTGGGTCTGGGCGGACATGGTCCAGCTGGCCTTGGGATCCCAGAGGACGATGTCGGCGTCGCTCCCCGGCCGGAGGACGCCTTTCCGGGGATAGAGGCCGTAGAGCCTGGCCGGATTCGTCGCCAGATGGGTCACCAGCTGGGGCAGAGAAATGCGCCCCTGGGCCACGCCGTAGGTGTACAGCAGCGCCAGCCGCTCCTCCACGCCGGGCATACCCCCGGGAATCTTGGAGAAGTCCCCCCGGCCCGCGTCCTTCTGGGCCAGGGTGAAGGAGCAGTGGTCGGTGGAAACGATGTCGATCTCCTCCCGGGCCAGGGCCTCCCACAAGGCCTCCTGATCCCCCTTCTGGCGCAGGGGCGGGGAGCAGATGTACTTGGCCCCGGCAAAGTCCGGCTCCAGATACCGGCTGTGATCCAGCAGCAGATACTGGGGGCAGGACTCCACATAGACCTTCTGGCCCCGGGCTCTGGCCTGGCGGATCTCCTCCAGCCCCTTCCGGGTGGAGAGGTGGACGATGACCACCGGGATACCCACCAGGCTGGCGATCACCAGCAGCCGGTGAATCGCCTCCGCCTCGGCGTCGTCCGGCCGGGAGAGGGGATGTCCCTCGGGGCCGGTGACCCCCTGGGCCTTGAGCTGGGCGGCCCGGGCGTCGATGATGCCGCTGTTTTCGCAGTGTACCCCCACCAACCCCCCCAGGGGCTTGAGGGCGGTGAGAATGTCATAGAGCTCCCGGTCGGTGACCTGGTTGCTGTAGGTGAGATAGAGCTTGAAGGAGCTGACGCCCTCCCGGAACATCTCGGGCAGCTCCATCTGGACGTCCGGCCGCCACTCGGAGATGGCCATATGGAAGCCGTAATCGCAGCTGCTCTTCCCCTCCGCCTTGTGGTGCCAGTTCTGGAGGCCCTGGGCCAGGGTCTCCCCCTTCTCCTGGGTGGCGAAGTCCACAATGCAGGTGGTGCCTCCCAGAATGGCGGCCCTGGTGCCCGTCTCAAAGTCGTCGGCGGTGACGGTGCCGCAGACGGGCAGATCCATATGGGTGTGGGCGTCGATCATGCCGGGCAGCACCAGCAGCCCCTTGGCATCCACCACCTCCGCCCCCAGGGTGGAGAGATTTCTGCCCATGCGGAGGATTTTTTCTCCCTCCAGCAGCAGATCCAGAGAGAACGCGCCCTCCTCGGTGACCACGGTGCCCCCGCGAATCAGTGTTTTCATCTCCTTCGCCTCCTTATCCGTTGATGGACTGCCACAGTTTGGCAGCCCCCTCCCGCACCTGGGCAGCCACCTGCTCCTCGTCGCAACAGAGCAGCTCCCGGTCCTGCATCAGGATTTTGCCGGCGCAGACGGTGTGAATGACGCTGCGGCCGCTCATACCGAAGAGAATGTGGCCGTTGCAGTTGGTCTCGTCCATGGGGGTGATGGGGATGTAGTCGGTGACGATGACATCCGCGCCGTAGCCGGGCTTCAGCTTGCCCAGCGGGGTCTTGAAGTACCGGCCGGCGATTTTGGCGTTGTTGGAAAACAGCATCTCCGGCACCTCGCTCCAGGCGGCGTTGGGATCCTTCAGATGGTGCTTGTGGAGGATATTGGCCACCTTGTAGCTCTCCAGCATGTCGTGGGTGTAGCCGTCGGTGCCCAGGCCGGTGAGGATGCCCCTATGGCACAGCTCCATGGTGGGAGGACAGCCGCAGGCGTTGCCCATGTTGGAC
>CAMELY010000121.1 GCA_945926565.1 uncultured Clostridia bacterium
CGATGGTGGTCTCCCGCTGGTTGGTGATGCCGATGGCGGCAATGTCGGCGGCGGTGGCGTCGATCTTGGCCAGGGCCTCGGCGGCTACGGCATATTGGGTCAGCCAAATCTCAGTGGCGTCGTGCTCCACCCAGCCGGGCTGGGGGAAATACTGGGTGAACTCTTTCTGGGCAACGCTGCACATCTTGCCCTGCTCGTTGAACAGGATACAGCGGTTGCTGGTGGTGCCGGAATCCAGCGCCATGATGTACTTGGCCATGCAGATCTCCTCCTGAAACGCATTTTCTGTTTGCTCCGGCCGTCTCCCGGGCCGGGAACTGTTACAACTAGTATACAAGATGAAGGTTGATTTGTCATTTGACGAAACCGACAAATATAAAGATATACTTTGTAAAAAATGCTTAATTAAGAGAAGGGGAAAACGGCGCCCCAAGCGTGGGAGACTGCGTGCCGGGGAAATGTGGGGCTATTTCCCCGGAAATGGTTGAAAACCTATCAGGCCCATAGTATAATAGGTAAATCGATAACAGATCAGCCAAGGAGTGTTTCCGATGATGATTTCGACCAAGGGGCGCTATGCCCTGCGGGTGATGGTGTCTCTGGCCCAGTGGGAGGGAGAGGGCTTTGTCCCGCTGAAGGAGATTGCCCAGCAGCAGCAGATCTCGGAGAAATACCTGGAGGCCATTGTCAAGCTGCTGGTCAAGGCCGGCTTTGTGGTGGGTCTGCGAGGAAAGGGAGGCGGCTATCGCCTGGCCCGGCAGCCGGGGGAATACACCATGAAGGAGATTCTGGAGGTGACCGAGGGAGATCTGGTGCCGGTGGCCTGCCTGGAGCCCAACGCCAAGGCCTGCCCCAGAGCGGGGGGCTGCGTCACGCTGCCCCTGTGGCAGGGACTCAACCAGGTCATCCAGGGCTATCTCTCCGGCATCACGCTGGAGCAGCTGCTGAACCAGGCAAAGGAACAGGGTGTTCCGGCGGGACAGATCTGAGTGTCTGAAGGAGCGGCAGGGATGGAGGTTTGTCTCCTCTGTCGGAAAAAACGGGACTGCTTCGGCAGTCCCGAAAAATTTTCCATAAAACCTATTGACCTGATAGGAATAATGTGATAGGATACCGATAAACCTACCGGATATATATGAAATAAGTGGGCTGAGGGTGATGTGAGATGTTCCAGCAATGGAAAAAGCGAATTCCATATCCCTTCCTGCCGGATCGAATGTGCACAGGCGAGAGAGCGGCATAACATTTTCCCGTCACAGAAAAAACATTGGATCAGACAGAAAGGAATGGTGCATTATGGCACAGAATAAATATCGCTTTGAGACCCTCCAGCTTCATGTGGGACAGGAGCAGCCCGATCCCGCCACCGACGCCCGGGCGGTGCCCATCTATCAGACCACCTCTTATGTGTTCCGCAACAGCGCCCACGCCGCTGCCCGGTTCGGCCTGGCGGACGCCGGCAACATCTACGGCCGGCTGACCAACTCCACCCAGGACGTGTTTGAAAAGCGGATTGCCGCCCTGGAGGGGGGCGTGGCCGCCCTGGCCACCGCCTCCGGCGCCGCCGCCATCACCTATACCATCCAGGCCCTGGCCCAGGCCGGGGATCACATTGTGGCCCAGAAGACCATCTACGGCGGCAGCTTCAACCTGCTGGCCCACACCCTGCCCCAGTACGGCATCTCCACCACCTTTGTGGACGCCCACAACCTGGCGGAGGTGGAGGGCGCCATCCGGGAGAACACCAAGGCGGTCTATCTGGAGACCCTGGGCAACCCCAACAGCGATATCCCCGACATTGACGCCATCGCCGCCATCGCCCACAAGCACGGTCTGCCCCTGGTGATTGACAACACCTTCGGCACCCCCTACTTCATCCGGCCCATTGAGCACGGCGCGGACATTGTGGTGCACTCGGCCACCAAGTTCATCGGCGGCCACGGCACCACCCTGGGCGGCGTCATCGTGGACGGCGGCACCTTCGACTGGGCGGCCAGCGGACGCTATGCTCCCATCAGCGCCCCCAACCCCAGCTACCACGGGGTGTCCTTCACTCAGGCCGCCGGCCCGGCTGCCTTTGTCACCTATATCCGGGCGATTCTGCTCCGGGATACCGGCGCCACCATCTCCCCCTTCAACGCCTTCCTGCTGCTCCAGGGCACCGAGACCTTGTCTCTCCGGCTGGACCGCCACGCAGAGAATACCAAGCGCGTAGTGGAGTACCTGGTGAACCATCCCAAGGTGGAGCACGTCAACCACCCCTCTCTGCCCGACCATCCCGACCACGCCCTGTATGAGAAGTACTTCCCCAACGGCGGCGCGTCCATCTTCACCTTTGAGATCAAGGGCGGCGTGGCCGAGGCCCACAAGTTCATTGACAGCCTGGAGATCTTCTCCCTGCTGGCCAATGTGGCCGACGTGAAGAGCCTGGTCATCCACCCCGCCACCACCACCCACTCTCAGCTGAGCGCTGAGGAGCTGCTGGATCAGGGCATCAAGCCCAACACCATCCGGCTGTCCATCGGCACCGAGCACATCGACGACATCATTGCCGACCTGGAGCAGGCCTTTGAGCAGGTCTGACTCCTCCCGCGGGGACTCTGCTGAGATACTTTATCATTAGAAGGAGTCACACATGATTTACGCAGATCACGCGGCCACCACCAAGACCAGTCCCGCCGCGCAGAAAGTCATGCTGGAGAGCATGGAGCAATACTGGGGCAATCCCTCCAGCCTGTATACCCTGGGCCAGCAGGCCGCCGAGGCGCTGGAGCGGGCCCGGAGCCAGGTGGCCGCCTGCATCGGGGCCCAGCCCCAAGAGATCTATTTCACCTCCGGCGGCAGCGAGGCGGACAACCAGGCCCTGCGCTCCGCCGCCTACCTGGGCAAGCGCCGGGGCAAGACCCATTTGATCTCCACCGCCATCGAGCACCACGCCATTCTTCACACCCTGGCTCAGCTGGAGCGGGAGGGCTTCACCGTCACCCTGCTGCCGGTGGACGAGTCCGGCATCGTCAAGGTGGAGGACGTGGCGGCCGCCCTCCGGCCGGAGACTGCCTTGGTCAGCGTCATGTACGCCAACAACGAGATCGGCACCATCCAGCCCATCGCTGAGATCGGCGCCCTCTGCCGGGCGAACAAGGTGCTCTTCCACACCGACGCCGTCCAGGCGGTGGGGCATCTGCCCATTGACGTCCAGGCCCAGAACATCGACATGCTCTCCCTCTCCGGCCACAAGTTCCACGGCCCCAGAGGCACCGGCGCCCTCTATGTCCGCAAGGGCGTTCCGCTGAAAGCCTTCATTGAGGGCGGCGCCCAGGAGCGGGGCAAGCGGGCCGGCACCGAGAATCTCCCTGCCATCGCCGGCATGGCCGCCGCCCTTCAGGAGGCGGTAGACCATCTGGAAGAGAACAACGCCCGGCTGACCGTGCTCCGGGACCGGCTGATTCAGGGGCTCTCAGAGATCCCCCATGGGGCGCTCAACGGCGATCCCGCCCGGCGGCTGCCCGGCAATGTGAACTTCTGCTTTGAGGGCGTTGAGGGCGAGTCTCTGCTCCTGCTGCTGGACGACAAGGGGATCTCCGCCTCCTCCGGCTCCGCCTGCACCTCCGGCTCTCTGGATCCCAGCCATGTGCTGCTGGCCATCGGCCGGCCTCACGAGGTGGCTCACGGCTCCCTCCGGCTGTCCCTGGGCGAGGAGAACACCCCGGAGGAGATCGAGCAGATCATCGCGGCGGTGAAAGAGGTCGTGGCCTATCTGCGGAACATGTCTCCCGTGTGGAAAGAATTACAGCAAGGAGTGCGCAAGTATGTTATACAGTGAAAAGGTGATGGATCACTTCCGCAATCCCCGGAATGTGGGAGAGATCGAGAACGCCGACGGCGTTGGCCAGGTGGGCAACGCCCGGTGCGGCGATATTATGCGAATGTACCTGAAAATCGACGACGGCATCATTACCGACGTCAAGTTTGAGACCTTCGGCTGCGGCAGCGCCATCGCCACCAGCTCCATGGCCACCGAGCTGATCAAGGGCAAGCCGGTGGAGCAGGCGCTGGAGCTGTCCAACCAGGCGGTGGTGGAGGCCCTGGACGGCCTGCCCGCCCACAAGCTCCACTGCTCCGTCCTGGCGGAGGAGGCGGTGAAGGCCGCCGTCAAGGACTACTACGACAAAAACGGCATCCCCTACGACAAGGAGAAGTTCTGTCCCGGCGATTGCGAGGCCTGCGGACACTGAGCTTTGGCTCCCCATCCCCGCACCATCCTTTGATGGCGCGGGGATTTTGCCTGTTTGGTGAAAAGGTGTCGAAAAATTCACAACGATTCCGCCAATTTTTCTATGGGAAGTTCCTTTGGGACGATTGCAAAAAAATCCTCCGCTGGTTATAATAATGCGTACGGAACAAAGCCGAAAGCCTTGAAAGCCAAGGCTTTCAAGGCTCATTGGCTTTGTTC
>CAMELY010000122.1 GCA_945926565.1 uncultured Clostridia bacterium
CGGATGATGTGGTAACGGACACCGGGCAGGTCCTTGACACGGCCGCCGCGGATCATGACCACAGAGTGCTCCTGCAGGTTGTGGCCCACACCGGGAATATAAGCGGTGACCTCATAGCCGTTGGACAGACGCACACGGGCGATCTTCCGCAGAGCAGAGTTGGGCTTCTTGGGGGTAGCGGTACGGACAGCGGTGCAAACACCACGCTTCTGGGGAGAGGGCAGATCGGTCTCCTTGTCCTTCAGAGTGTCCTTACCTTTCTGCAGGGCAGGGCTGTTGGACTTGTAGAGAGAAGTCTGACGGCCTTTCCGCACGAGCTGATTAAAAGTAGGCATGAACTGATTTCCTCCTTTCCTTGGATCTCTTGAGATATATTTTAACAGGATAGCCCGAAAGCTATACTGCTAAAACCAAATTATTCCGTGCAGACCGCCGCAGCGGCGGCGCCCACGGAGAGCCGGCAGGCGTGTCCCAACTCCTGCATGGTGGGAACCCATCGGACGGGAACCGCCCGGGCCCGGCACAGATCCTGCAAAGGCTCTGTCAGGCCGGGATCTGCGTTTTCCGCCAGCAAAACGCGGCAGGCGGTACCATTCATGACTGCCTTCCGGGTTTGCTTGAGCCCGGCCACAAAAACAGCTGTCTTATCCTCGCCAGCCATTTTCATTCCTCCCGTCGGCAGCATTCGCAGACCTACACAATTGAGAATTATATCATCCGCAACCCTTCCCGTCAAGGAATTTTTTCCACGAAAGGTTGCCAAACTCCCCCATTTTTCCCTTGCTTTCCCGACCCTTCTTTGTGCCGGTTGCCCAGAGGACAGGTAAGGGCCGGAGGATGTTCTCCTCCGGCCCGAATGAGAGGGGTTCAGCTCCCGTAATTGGGACAGGCAAAGCCCCGGATATAGTAGTTAGACCGAATCCGGCCACCGGAGCCGGTGGACAGGGACCACCGCTGGGTGCAGCATTGGTTCTCCATGTTGCCCTCCACGGTGCTGATGGTGACCCGGCTGCCGCTGTAGACTACGCTTGTGACAATGCCGATGTGGCTGTAGCGTCCGCTGGAAGAGGTGGAGTAGAAGATGAAATCCCCGGGCTGAATCGCCTTTCCGCCGCCGCCGCATTTGCTCTGGCTCCAGGTATAGTATCTGCCCTGGTCGACAAACGCATTCTTCATATAAGCCACCAGTGCCCGAGGTGGAACCACACTCCGGGAAATACCCGCCTCATTGGCACACCAGGAGACAAACATACTGCACCAAGCGCCCTTGTAGAACACATCGCCGGAGTCCACATAGCGGTAGTACCATCTTCCGTATTCGGTGTAGTTGCCGCTGCCGCCGGAAGTGCCCCCCAAAGCGGAGGTATTGTTGCCCTCAGTATAGCCCACCTGGGACTTTGCCACCGCCAGAAGATTGGCCCGGTTTCCGCCGTCCAGCTTGAGGGCAACCAGTTTGGGATAATAGGGTCCCCCTTTGTAGGCGTCCGAGAAGGCATAGTTGGCCACATTCTGATAGACCACCACCTTAGAAGTCAGCTTGGCGGAGCGGTATTCCGGCGTTTCCGCAGTGGTAATCGTGATGGTTGCGGTCCCCGTCCCCTCAATCCGGAGCAGCCCGGTCTCCCGGTCAACAGAGACTACCTTGGAATTGCTGGAGGTAAAGGTGGGGGTGCCGTTTCCGGTGTTGGTGAGTTTTTCACCCCACGAATAGGTCTTTCCCACCCGGCAGAGCACCTGGTATTCGCTCTTAATCCCCCCCAGCACCGGGACCTCCTGGCCCACATAGACCTTGGAGGTAAACGTCGCCGCCTTGTACCGGGCGGTGGCTCCGGCTTGGACCGTAATCACCGCCAGACCCTTCCCCTGCTGGGTCAGCAGGCCGGTCTTGGCGTCCACTGAGATGACGTCAGGATTGCTGGAGGAATAGGTAACTGCTCCGTCGCCGGTATGGCTGAGCTTTTTACTCCAGTCGTAGGTGCGACCCTGCTGATAGGCCTCACGATAAATCGTTTTAATCCCCGTCAGGGTCTGGGTCCCTTTATTGACTTTGATGGTGCTGCGGAAAACGGTGGGGGCGTACTTGTCCGACTCCGCCGCCTGAATCGTGATTGTGACGGTGCCCACCCCTTTCAGAGTGACCACACCATTCTTGCTGACGGTTGCCACCTTAGTATTGCTGGAGGCATAGGTGAGCGCGCCGTCGCCACTACACTTGATTTTGCTGCCCCAGTCGTAGCTCTTGCCGTCGCTGTAATTCACCGTATAGCTGGTTTTGAGGCCGGAGAGAGTCTGGCGGGCTTTGATGACAATCTTGGATCGGAAAACCAGCTTCTCATACCGCTGCGTTCCTGAGACGGTAATGGTGATCACCGTGGTGCCATAGCCCTTTTGGGTGATTAAGCCGGTCTTTGCGTCCACCGTGGCCACCTTGGAGTTGCTGGAGGCATAGGTCACCTTGCCGTCGCCCCGAACCAACCGGAGCATCTTTCCCCAGTCGTAGGTCTTACCCGACTGCCGGGGGACACAATAATAGCTCTTGATCCCCTCAATCTTCTGCGTGCCCTTGACAATCTCAATAGTGGAGCGGAAGGTTGTCCGCTCATAGAGCTCTGTCTCCGGCGCCGTCACCGTAATCACCGTAGTGCCCACACCGGTCTGGGTAATCAAGCCGGTTCTGGCGTCCACCGTGGCCACCTTCGGATTGCTGGAGACAAAGGTCAGCGCGCCGCCGCCGCTGGCTTTCAGGTTGCTCCAATCGTATGTAATGTCGGCATAGCGCACGGTATAAGAGGTCTTGCGGCCGGTAAAGGTCTGCTTCCCCTTGTTGATGGTGATCGTGGAGACAAACACCCCTTCCCGGAACCGCTCTGTCTCCGCCGCTGTCACGGTAATGGTGGCAGTGCCCACGCCGGTCTGGGTAATCAGGCCGGTCTCCGGATCCACCGTGGCTACCTTCGGATTGCTGGAGCGATAGGTCAGCGCGCCGTCGCCGCTGGAGGTGATATTGCTCCAGTCATAAGTGGTGCCGGCATATTGCACGGTGTAGGAGGTCTTGCGTCCGGTCAATACCTGAACGCCCTTGGTCACGGTGAGCCTGGCCGAGAGGCTGGCCTCCCGGTAACAGTCGGTCTCCACCGCCGTCACCGTGATCTCCGTCTCTCCCGCGCATACCAGAGAGATGACTCCCCGGTCATCCACCGTGGCCACCTCCGGATCGCCGGAGACATAGGTCAGCTGACCATCCCCGGTATGGCTGAGCAGGGCGCCCCAGTCCAGGGTTTTGCCGGTCTCATAGTCCAGCTCGTTGTCTGTCCAGCCGGAGAGGATCTGCTCCCCCTTTTCCACCGTCACCTGGACAGTGTAGGAGATCAGCGTATCCTCCTTCCGCTCCACCGCCTGCACCTGGGCGACCCCCGCCCGGAGGGGCCGGAAGACGCCGGTCTGAGCGTCAATCTCCAGCACAGGCTCGGTATACTCCTCCTCCGGCTCTGCCACGGAGAAGGTCAGCTCCCCCTCCGGCCGCTTATCACAGTGGAAGGCGGTCCGGAGCAGATCCCACTCCTCCTGCTGGCCATAGACCACAGTATACTCCGGCTCCACTCCATCGGGCAGCGTTTCCGCCGGTGTGGGCTCCTGGGCCTGTTCCCCCGTCTGAACAGCATCCTCCGCCGCAGTCTCCGTCTCCAAAGCTGCAGCTCTCACAGGCAGGCAGACCAGCAGCAGGCCCAGCAGAACCGTCAGCAGACAGCTCAGCTTCTTTCTTCCTCTCTCCATTACGCACCTCGCTTTTTCCTGTTCGCTTACAGGACGATCAGTTCCTTGGGGGAACGGGTCAGGATCTCACAGCCCTCCGGCCGCACCCAGACCACGTCCTCAATACGCACGCCAAACTTGCCCGGCAGATAGATGCCCGGCTCGGCGGAGAGCACGCCCCCCTCCGGGATGACCTCCTGGCTGGTGAGCCGGAAGTTGGGGGACTCATGGATCTCCAGGCCCAGGCTGTGGCCGAAGCCATGGCCGAAATATTCCCCGTAGCCCACCTGCTCGATGACCCGGCGGGCGGCCAGATCCACCTCTTTGCCGAGCACTCCGGCGTGGACGGCGGCGATGCCGGCCAGCTGGGCCCGGAGCACCGTCTGGTAGACCTTTTCCATCTCCTCGGTGACACTGCCCACCGCCACGGTGCGGGTCATGTCGGAGCAGTAGCCGCCCACCATGCAGCCGAAGTCCATGGTGACAAACTCGCCGCTGCCCACCGCCCGGGGGCCGGGGATGGCGTGGGGCATACTGCCGTTGGGGCCGGAGGCCACGATGGGGTCAAAGGAGTTCCGGCTTCCGCCGAACTTCATCTGATAATAGGTGAGCTTGGCGGCAATCTCCGGCTCGGTGACGCCAGGCTTCAGGTGGTTCAGGATCTCCAGGAAGGTCTTGTCCGTCACGTCCTGGGCG
>CAMELY010000123.1 GCA_945926565.1 uncultured Clostridia bacterium
TTGTCCGCCCGGTAAAACCGCTCCAACACCCGGGACTGATCCTCCTCCGGTATGCCGATACCGGTGACCCGCACCGAGAGCCCGATCCGGGCTCCTACCCGGCCCACCGAGAGGACGACGCTGCCCCCCTCCCGGTTATACTTGATGGCGTTGTCGCAGAGATTGCCCACCATCTCCCGCAGCAGCACCGGGGATCCCTGGACGGTCTGAGGCGTCCCCTCCACTGTCAGGGTGAGATCCCGCCGGTCCGCCTGAGGCTGAAACCGCTGAGCCACCTCCTGGCACAGCCGGTACAGCTCCACCGGCTCCTTGTCCAGGTCGGAGCCCAGCTCCTCCAGCCGGGAGAGCTGGATAATATCTCCCACCAGGGCTTGAAGCCGCTGGGCCTCGTCATAGATCTTGCCGGAAAACCGCTGAATATCCTCCGGCCGGGCGATGCCGGCGTGGATAATCTCCGCGTAGCCGGAGATGGAGGTGAGGGGGGTTTTCAGCTCGTGGGAGACATTGGCGGTAAACTCCCGCCGGATCCGGTCCTGGCGCTGATGCTCCTGGACCAGCAGATCCATCTGCCGCTGAATCTGGCGGCTCTGACTGTTGATCCGCCGGGCCAGGGGCCGCAGCTCCGGGTAGACGGCGTTCTCATCCGGATGCTCCAGGTCGATGGCGTTCACCGGCTGCAGCAGTCGGCCGGCCATCCGCCAGGCCAGCAGAACCGACAGCCCCACCGCCAGCAGAATCACCGCCAGGAAAGGCAGCCACATCTCCCGGATCAGATTGAGCACCGTCCACTCCGAGGTGGAGACCCGGAAGACGGTGCCATCCTTCAGCAGCAGGGCGTAGTTGGTGGTCTTGATGGACAGAGTGTCGGAGTAGCGCACGCTCCAGCCGGAGCCGCTTTCCCGGGCCTCCAGCACCTCCTCACGCCGGTCATGGCTGCCCAGGGTGGAGGGATCTACCTGGCTGTCGTAGAGGACGCTGCCGTCCGTGTCAATCCAGGTGATCCGCTGGTGGGTGTACTGGTCGGTCTCCCGGAGAAAATCCACGCCGATATCCTCCACCGCGGCCCCCAGATAGGCGGCCTCCGCCTCCAGCTGCTGCCGGTTGTGCTGATTAAAATAGCCGTAGACCGCCCAGATGGTGACGGAAAAGCAGGCGGCAAAAACGGCCATTGTCCCGGCGAAGACGTGCCAGAAGAGCTTACGCCTCATCGCTTCTTCTCCGAATCCGGTAGCCGACCCCCCGGACGGTCTCAATCAGCTCCCCGGCCTGGCCCAGCTTCTGCCGCAGGGTGCGGACGTGGACGTCCACCGTCCGGCTCTCCCCCTGATAGGCGTAGCCCCAGACCTCCTGAATCAGCTGCTCCCGGGTGACCACCTGATCCTCGTTTTTCAGCAGCAGGCAGAGCAGGTCAAACTCCTTCCGGGTGAGGGAGACCTCCTCCCCCGCCACCCGGACGGTGTGCTTTTTCGGCCAGACGGACAGGCAGCCCGCCTGATAGCAGAGCTCCGCAGTCTTTGGATTGGCCCGGCGGAGCAGGGCCCGCACCCGGGCGGTCAGCTCCATCATGCCGAAGGGCTTGGCCAGATAGTCGTCCGCCCCCAGATCCAGGCCCACCACCTTGTCATATTCGCTGTCCCGGGCGGTGAGCATCATCACAGGCACCCCGGCGGTCTCCGGATCCGCCCGGAGCTTTTGCAGGATGGACAGGCCGTCCTCCTGGGGCAGCATGATGTCCAGCACCACCAGATCGGGAATCGCCTCCCGCCGGGCGGCCCAGAAATCGGCGGGCAGCCCAAAGCCCCGGGCCTCCATGCCCGACTGGTTCAGAGTGTAGACCACCAGCTCCCGGATGTTGCTGTCATCCTCCACCAGATAGATCATGGTACACCTTCCGTTCTGCCGGTCAGACGATGGGCAGTGTGGGGGGATTCTGCTTGCCCTGGGAGAGGACCACCCGGTTCTGATCCAGATTCATCTTCTTGACCATAAAGCCGGGAATGCCGGTGGAGGCGAAGAGCTGCCCCACCACAGACTGGAGATAGGGGAACAGGGCGTCGTAGGCCATCAGATGAACCGCCTTCTTGTCCTCTTCGGTCGCCATCCCCTGGCAGGCAAAAATACCCTCCAGGGTGACCGAGACAGAGAAGGCCTGGGCCTCGCTCTTGTCCTCAAAGCTCTGGTAGACGGTGGCAATGCAGCGCTGATTGTCCGGAGCGTATTTGACGCTGAAGTTGAAGTTGCTCTTGAGCTGCAGCTGCCCCATCTTGGTCATATCGTTGCGGAGATGAAGCTCCCGGGTGCGCTGCTGCAATAAATTGACGGTGGCCATAGAGATAGCCCTCCTTTAATGTCATTGTGATTCCTGGTTTATTATATCATATCGCTCACGCCAGCGGAAGAGAGCAGAAAAAGGTGTTGTACCCCGCCGGATCCGACTGGGACCAGAGCTTGCCCCGATGCTCCTGGGCGATGCTCCGGGCGATGGCCAGGCCCAGGCCGAAGCCCTGAGTGCTTCTGGCCCGATCCGCCCGGTAGAACCGGCGGAAGATGGCCTCCAGCTCCTCCTTGGGGATGGGGGCTCCCTGGTCGGTGACGGCAATCACCGCCCGGCGCCCCTCCCGGTGGAGGGAGAGGGTGATCTGCCCGCCGGGGTCGGCGTATTTCACTGCGTTGTCCAGCAGAATGTCCAGCAGTCGCTTGAGCTTGCCGGCGTCGCCGGAGACGGTGACCGAGTCCTCCGCGTCGGTGAGCTCCAGCGTCTTGCCCGCCTCAAAGGCCACCGGCTCAAACATGAGGGCGGCGGACTGCACCAGCTCGGTGAGATCCACCGGCTGGAAACGGCTTGCCGCCGTCTGGCCGCTGTCGCTCCGGGCCAGCAGGAGCAGCTGCTCCACCAGGGTGCCCATCTGCCGGCCACCGGCCTGAATATTCTCCGCCCAGCGCCGGCGCTTGTCCGGCTCCGCCTCCTCCTGCTCTGCCAGCAGGTCGGCGTTGGAGAGAATGACGGTGAGGGGGGTCTTGAGCTCATGGGAGGCGTCGGCCACAAACTGCCGCTGCTGCTCCCAGGACTGTTCCACCGGACGCACCGCCCAGCGGGCCAGCAGCATGCTGGCGCCGAAAAAGAGGACAAAGGCAATGAGCCCCATCCGGAGGGTGTTCCAGGTGGCCTGCCGGAGGGTGCTGTACTCGTAGGAGACGTCCACAAAGGCCATCCGCCAACCGTCGGAGGTGGCCTCCCGCAGGTAGCGCAGGTGATAGTCCTCCAGAATCCCCTGGCTGGCCTGCTGGTCAAAGGCGGCGTTGACGGCGGCCAGAATGGTGTCCGGGTCGTCCAGGTCATAGAACTGGCTGGAGGTAATATAGGCGCCCCCGTTGGGCCGGACAATCACGGTGAAATAGGGCAGGGAGACCGGGGCACCGCTGCTGAAGAAGGACCAGCTGGGGGTCTCGGTCTCGGAGATCACCCGCTGGAGCACCGATTCGCTGTCCGCCTTCAGGCTCTCCCGGGTGGCGGAGACGAAGAAGAGGCCGATCACCGTAAGCATGGCGGTGACCAGGGCCATATTGATGAGGACAAATTTCCAGCGGAGCTTTCGGATCATGGCTCCGCCCCCCATTCCAGCCGGTAGCCCAGGGTGCGCAGGGTGCGGATGACGCAGCGGCTGCCCAAATGCTGGAGCTTTTTCCGGAGAAAGGAGATGTAGACCTCCACGCTGCCCCCGTCGGCCTCAGAGCCGGGGCCCCAGGCCCGGCGGAGAATGTCCTCCTTGGAGACCACCCGATCCGGCTGGGAGAGCAGCATGCCCAGAATCTCAAACTCCTTCCGGCTCAGCCGTACCGACTTGCCCCCGCAGGTCAGCAGGCAGGAGGACAGCTCCAGCCGGAGGTCGCCGAAGGAGAGGACATTTTCCCGGACGGGCCCGGGCCGGCGGGTGATGGCCCGGAGGCAGGCAAGCAGCTCCTGGCCGGAGAAGGGCTTGGTGAGGTAGTAGTCCGCCCCGCTGTCCAGGCCCTCCACCCGGTCCTCCACCTGGGTGCGGGCGGTGAGCATGAGGACGGGGGTGATGATGCCCCGGGCCCGGAGGGTGCGGAGAATCTGGAAGCCATCCATACCGGGCAGCATCACGTCCAGGATAATGGCGTCCCAGCGGTTTTCCAGGCCGGCCTGGAGGCCGGAGGGGCCGTCCAGGGCCAGGGTGGCCTGGTCGCCCTGGGTCTCCAGCAGGTCGGCGATGGTCTGAGCGATGAGGCGCTCGTCTTCTACGATGAGAATTTGCATAGGGGGTTCCTCTTTTTTCTTTGAGGGATGGTTGTGGTCGATTTCATGGAGGTTTGTCACTGACCGATTGTACATGTATGCCAGTGCGGTGGCCTGCCTCCGGCGGGGTACTTTTCCCGCCCGGGAAAAGTACCCAAAA
>CAMELY010000124.1 GCA_945926565.1 uncultured Clostridia bacterium
CGGTGATGACGGTGTCGGCATAGGGCTTGGCCAGCTTGGCCAGCAGGCCGGCGGGACGGGCGTGGAGACCCAGGGGATCGTTGACGACATAGGTAAACTGCTGCATAATGATTTCCTCCTTCAGACGATAGAGGATTCCCGGGGGAATCCGAATGTGGAATAGCGCCGGTTCCCGCACATGATGCCGGAACACAGATTGATTGTGTCTATTGTAGCCTGAAATTTCGAATAAATCAATAGTTTTTCAAAAGAAGCTATATAACAAGACTCAATTGCAGCAGAAGACCGCCATAATGGTTCAGATCAGATTCCCTCACTCAGCTCATAGACCGGATAGGTGTGGCTGAAGCGATACCCCAGCCCCTCAGCCAGCGCCAGGGAACCCCGATTCTGGGCGTCCCAGCTGGGATAGAGCCCCCGCTCCAGGCTGTCCAGCATCAGCGCCGCTCCGCAGGCAGAGGCCAGGCCCTGCCTCCTGCAGTCGGGACGGGTGTCGATCTCTATCTCGATGCCCCCGGAATAGCGGCTGTAGGTGGAGGCTCCGGAGAGCAGCTCTGTGCCCCGCGTCACCGCCCAGCCCAGGGCCAGGGACTGATAGGCCGCCCAGGTGGGAAAGCGGGAAACCAGGTCTCGGCTCCAGGACGCAGCCATGCACAGACGGTAAAGCGGCTCGTCGATGGGGCGGAGACAGCAGCCGGCGGGGAGCCGTTCTGTCTGCCGCCGGAGGAGGGCGCGGTCAAAGACGTCTCCCTCTTTCCGGGTGGCGTACCGCTCCCTGCGGGAAACCTGCCGGCCGTATACTGCCTCAATCAGCGCCGACCAGTCCTCGTTCTGGGGGGTCAGGATGAGAAAATCCTGCTTCCAGTCTGCCGGACGGGCGGTGAGGACAGCCCGGTCCGGCCGGCCGGCGCAAAAGGCAAAGTCTCCGTTCAGAATCAGGGCGGAGTTGGGATGCTCCTCCCGGTCGGCCCAGACCTCTCCCATGGTACCCTCCAAAGCGGCCCAGATCATCGTGTCCTCCCAGCCGGAAAACAGGGGACGGGCGGTCTCGGGGCAGGTCAGACGGACAGCCATTTGATCCACTCCTTTCAACAAAAGGAGGCATCCGAACCAGCGCCGGATGCCCCCTGGAATTACAGAAAATACTCGAAATTGCTCAGCATCACCGGGCTGATGGGAATCTTAAAATATTTCTCCTGCAGTTTTCCGGTGGTGAGATAGTAGTACAGCAGCATGGTGGCGTTGTAGCACTGCATCTGGGGATTCTGCCAGATGGTGGCGTCCACAGTGCCGTCCTGAACGTAGGGATAGAGCTCCTGGAACACATCGGTGCAGATCAGCCGGATTTTCCGCTGCAATCCCATCCGATGGAGACTCTGGCAGACGGGAACGGCGTTGCGGGTCATGGAGCAGTAGATGCCGGTCACGTCGTCCAGCGAGGCCAGCACCTTCTCCAGCTCCTCCTGGAGGTTGGTGCGGCTGGAGTTGTTGATCTCCAGAAGAGAGATCTCGGGGTCGTGCTGTTGGATGTAGGAATAAAAGCCGGTGGTATTATCCCGCAGGTTGCTCAGCCGCTTGTCGCCGCCCACGATGATAATCCGCTTGTGATCCCGGTTCAGTTTGAGCAGCAACTCGGCTGCCAGCTCGCCCATCCGCTGGGTGGGGGCTGCCACGCAGGCCAGTCGGTGGGAGCCGGGGGCGTCGGCGTTGAAGGTGACCACCGGAATATTCCGCTGGCTGAACTTATCGAAGGTCTCATCCAGCAGGCCGTCGTCCAGACAGTAGGCGGCCACGCCGTGGAGATTCTCCTCCTCCAGCAGCCTGTCCAGCACTTGGTTCTGACTGGCGCCGGTGCTGCCCGAGGGGATAATCCGCACGTTCACTCCGTAGGAGGCCAGCTCCTGGGCTGCCTGCTCCGCCCCCTGGGCCAGCTTGACATAGAAGGAGTTGAGCTGGTTGGCCATGTTGGGACAGACCACGGCGATGTTCACATTGTCCCGCTTAAGGGAGGAGGCGGAGGGATTGACGGTATAGTGCATCTCCTCCACAATGGCCAGCACCCGTTTCCGGGTCTCCTCGCTGATTCCGGGCTTTCCATAGATGCATTTGTGTACGGTGACAATGGATACATTTGCCCGTTTTGCCACATCCTTGAGTGTACAGGCCATAATTTTTCCCCCTCTGAGCGTTCAGGATAAATTTATTCTAGCACAGCTTTACCCTGATTGCAAGTAAACGTTTATCCTCTTTAAGATGCCCCCTTATCTTCCGGAGGGATTTGACCCCATTCCGGCCGTTTCCGGCGGGTTTTCACCCACTTTTTTGGAGATGCCTGCTGTTCCGTCGGAAAAATTAAGAGAGATTTTGGACAAAACGCCAAAACAGGCGGGGATAATTTGTGCGATAAGAAGAAAAAGATAAACGTTTATTTTATCCTTTGCAACTGGGCGCAAGATATGGTAACCTTATTTTAGCAACCGAAACAGAATGGCTGCGTCATTTCAGATGAAAGGAGGGCAGGACTGGGCCTTGTACTGCTCCGGCCCAGTCTGCCAAGCAGACTATGAAACAGTTTATGGATTCGGATTTCCTGCTGGAAACCCCCACTGCCAAGCATCTCTACCATGACTACGCTGCCAAGCTTCCCCTGGTGGACTACCACTGCCACATCTCCCCCAAGGAGATCTATGAGGACCGGCGCTTTGACAACCTGGCCGAGGTCTGGCTGGGCGGCGACCACTACAAGTGGCGCGTCATGCGCTCCAACGGCGTCAGCGAGGACTATATCACCGGCGACAAGCCCGCCTATGAGCGCTTCCTCAAGTTTGTGGAGGCCCTGCAGATGTGCATCGGCAACCCCATGTACCACTGGTGCCACCTGGAGCTGAAGAAGTACTTCGGCTTTGAGGGCCATCTGACTCTGGACAACGCCAAGGAGGTCTGGGATCTGTGCAACGACAAGCTGCGCAATGACCCTGAGTTCACCGCCCGGGGCCTGATCCGCCAGTCCAATGTGGCTATGGTGGGTACCACCGATGATCCCATCGACTCTCTGGAGTGGCATCAGAAGATTGCCGCCGATCCCACCATCTCCTGCAAGGTCTGCCCCTCCTTCCGCCCCGACAAGGCGGTGGACATCCACAAGGCCGGCTTTGTGGAGTATATCGGCAAGCTGGCCGCCAGCGTGGGCAAGGACTCCCTGAACAGCGCTCAGGAGGTGGTCGACGCCCTGGTGGAGCGGATTGAGTTCTTCCACCAGAACGGCTGCCGTGCCGCTGACCACGGCCTGGGCTATGTCATGTACCGGCCTTGCACCATGGAGCAGGCGGACGCCGCCTTCCGCAAGGCCATGGCCGGCGAGCCCCTGACCCTGGAGGAGATCGAGGGCTATCAGACCACCCTCATCCTGGCCTGTGCCCGCACCTATCACCGGCTGGGCATCGCCATGCAGATTCACTACTCCTGCCTGCGCAACCCCAACGCCCGGATGTTTGCCAAGCTGGGCCCCGACTCCGGCTTCGACATGATCGCCTCCACCAACTGCATCGAGAGCCTGGCCGCCCTGCTCAGCGATCTGGACAGCACCGGCGAGTGCCCCAAGACCATTGTCTACTCCCTGAATCCCTCTGACAACGCCCAAATCGGCACCCTGCTGGGCTCCTTCCAGGGCACTGAGGTCCCCGGCAAGATTCAGCACGGCTCCGGCTGGTGGTTCAACGACAACAAGACCGGCATGATCGAGCAGATGACCTCTCTGGCCAACCTGGGCCTGCTGGGCAACTTTGTGGGTATGCTCACCGACTCCCGCTCCTTCCTGTCCTACACCCGTCACGAGTATTTCCGCCGCATTATGTGCAATCTGATCGGCGGCTGGGTAGAAAACGGCGAGTATCCCAACGACGAGAAGAACCTGAAGAAGATTGTGGAGGGCATCTGCTACTACAACGCCGTCCGCTACTTCGGCCTGTAATCCCTCTGTCCCCGCCCCGGCTCTGTGTCGGGACAGCGGTCAGTCTGAGCATCTATAAATCAAAGATTGGAGTGTTTTTATGATGAATCTGCCTCTGAACATCGATTTTACCGGTAAGGTCGTGGTCATCACCGGCGCCGGCGGCGTGCTCTGCGGCACCATGGCCCGGGCCTTTGCCCAGGCGGGCGCCAAGGTGGCCGCTCTGGACCTGAACGAGGAGGCCGTGAAGAAGCTGGCCGACGAGTGCAAGGCCGAGGGCTTTATCTGCGAGGGCTACAAGGCCAACGTGCTGGATCCCGAGGCGCTGAAGGCTGTCCACGACCAGGTGCTGGCCGATCTGGGCCCCTGCGACATCCTGGTCAACGGCGCCGGCGGCAACAATCCCCGTG
>CAMELY010000125.1 GCA_945926565.1 uncultured Clostridia bacterium
TGCCCAGCCCACCGCCATCCGCCGCACGGTGGCCTTTTCCGAGGCGATTTTGCAGGGGGAGCAGACGGTGGAGGGGATCACCGCCCGGCGGGCGGAGGT
This sequence comes from uncultured Clostridia bacterium, assembly GCA_945926565.1. Classification (GTDB taxonomy): domain Bacteria; phylum Bacillota; class Clostridia; order Oscillospirales; family Oscillospiraceae; genus Onthomonas. Next base: position 100 of record CAMELY010000125.1, read on the forward strand.
CTCTGAGGTGCCTGGTCTGCTGGCGCGGGGTGTCGTCCCAGTGTTGGTTGACCCGGCAGGGGAGAGCATCCCCGCTCTGCGCCCGGACGCCCTGGTGGACGCCATCCTGGCCAAGCGCAATCTGGGCACCAAAATCACCGATGCCCCGGTGGTGATTGGAGTAGGCCCTGGCTTTACCGCCGGAGTGGACTGCCACGCGGTGGTGGAGACCATGCGGGGCCACACCCTGGGCCGGGTCTGCTACACCGGCTCCGCCCTGCCCAATACCGCCATTCCCGGCCTCATCGGGGGCTTTGCCGGGGAGCGGGTGCTCCGGGCCCCGGCGGACGGCATCTTCCACCCCACCCGGGCCATCGGCGACCTGGTGGAGGCGGGGGAGACGGTGGGCACCGTGGCGGGCCTGCCCATGACCTGCACCATCTCCGGTATGCTCCGGGGGCTGCTGCCGGACGGCGTCCCCGTCCGAAAAGGGATGAAGTCGGGGGATGTGGACCCCAGAGGGGAGAAGGCCAACTGCACCACCGCCTCGGACAAGGCCCTGGCGGTGGGGGGCGGCGTGCTGGAGGCGATTCTCCACTTCAGCGGCATTTTACGGGAGGGATGAGACATGGAATCGGAAGTGAAGCTGACCAAGCTGGCCCACTGCGCCGGCTGCGGAGCTAAGGTAGGAGCCGGGGTGCTGGCCCAGCTGCTGGAGGGCATCCAGGTGCATCAGGACCCCAATCTGCTGGTGGGCTTTGACAAGAGCGACGACGCCTCGGTCTACAAGATCAGCGATGACCTGGCCCTGGTGCAGACGGTGGACTTTTTCCCGCCCATCGCCGACGACCCCTACTTGTTTGGCCAGATCGCCGCCACCAACGCCCTCTCCGACGTGTACGCCATGGGCGGAGAACCAAAGCTGGCCCTCAATCTCATGTGCGTCCCCCAGGAGATGCCCTCGGAGGCGGTGCAGGAGATTTTGCGGGGGGGCTACGACAAGGTGTACGAGGCAGGCTGCCTGATCACCGGCGGCCACAGCATCTTTGACCCGGAGCCGAAATACGGCCTCTCGGTTACCGGCTTTGTCCATCCCGACCGGGTGCTGACCAACTCCGGGGCCCAGACGGGAGATGTACTGATCCTGACCAAGCCCCTGGGCATCGGTGTGCTCACCACCGCCCACAAGGCGGAGCTGGCCTCGGAGGAGGGTATGGCCTTGGCCTACCGGCTGATGACCACTCTGAACAAGACTGCCCGGGATATTATGGTAAACTACCGGGTTCACGCCTGCACCGATGTTACCGGCTTCAGCCTGCTGGGTCACCTGCTGGAGATGGCCCAGGGCAGCGATAAGGAGATGCATCTGACCGTCTCCGGCATCGACCTCCTCCCGGAGGCCCTGGAACTGGCCCGGATGGGGCTGCTCCCCGAGGGGATGTACCGGAACCGGCACTACGCCCAGCCCTGGGTGGAGCCGGGGGAGACCCCTCTGGAGGTGCAGGATCTGCTCTACGACCCCCAGACCTCCGGCGGACTGCTGATGGCGGTACACCCGGAGGACGCTCCGGCGCTGCTGGCGGAGTTGGAGGGAAAGGTGCCCTCCGCCCAGCGGATCGGTGTCGTCCGGGACTATCAGGGCGGAAAGCGGATCTTCTTGGACTGATTTCAAACTGACTGATTGAATGAGGAGGGTGTAAAACATGCGGCAATTTGAAGCGGAAAACCTATTTTGGATCCGGGAGCCGGAGAGATGGTCATGGGAGGAGAAGGCCTTGACCGTCCAGACCCAGCCGGGCACCGACCTGTGGCAGCGCACCTATTACGGGTTCCAAAACGACAATGCCCCGGTTTTGCAGATGGAGACGGAGGAGACGTTCTTCTCCTTCACCGTCCGAACCGAGTTTGACAGCAAGCACCGGTTTGACCAGTGCGGTGTGGCAATCTATCTGGACAGCGAGAACTGGCTCAAGGCGTCTATCGAGTATGAGAACGACCGCATTCAGCGGCTGGGCAGCGTGGTGACCAACCAGGGCTATTCCGACTGGGCGACCACGGATATTCCGGCTGCGGTCAAGTCCATGTGGTACCGGCTGAGCCGGAGAGAGTCTGATTTCTGCATTGAGTGCAGTGAGGACGGCGAAGTGTTTCGTCAGATGCGCATCTGTCACCTGACAGCGGCGGGGATGGGAAAGATCACCTTTGGCGTCTATGCCTGCAGCCCGGAGCAGTCTTCCTTCCGGGCAAGGTTCAGCAGGTTTGAGGTGTCACAGTGCCGCTGGCTGGCCCACGAATAGAGGCGGAAACAGATTGTGCCCCGGAAAGTGCCGGACGTTCTTTTGAACGGGCGGAGCCTCCGGGGCGCGACTTATTTGGAAATCTGCCGGATAGCGGCCAGTGCGGCGTCCACCTCTTCCTCCGTGGTGGCCTGGCCCAGGCTGAACCGGACGGTGCCCCGGGGGAAGGTGCCCAGGGTCTTGTGGGCGCTGGGGGCGCAGTGGAGGCCGCAGCGAGTGAGCATGCCGAATTCCTGTTCCAGCCGGTAGGAGACCTCTCCGCTGTCTTTTCCCGGCAAATCCAAAGAGAATACCCCCACCCGCCCCTCCAGCCCGGCGGGGCCTGCCAGGGTGACGCCGGAAATGTCCGCCAGCCCCGCGAGAAACCGGCGGCTGAGGGTCTCCTCCTGGGACTGAAGCGTGTCCACGCCGGTCTCCAGAATCCAGGAGACCGCCGCCTCCAGGCCGTAAATGCCGGGGAGATTGGGGGTGCCCGGCTCAAACTTGTCCGGCAGGTAGTCAGGCTGAAATTCCGTGTGGGAGGCGGAGCCGGTGCCCCCGGTGACGATGGGGGTCAGAGCGGCGGCCAGCTCCCGGGTTAGCAGCAGTGCCCCGATGCCCTGGGGCCCCAGCAGCCCCTTGTGCCCCGGCACTGCCAGGGCGGAGAGGTCCCAGCCCACAAAGTCGATGGGCAGATGCCCCGCCGTCTGGGCCCCGTCCAGGAGAAAGAAAATGCCGTTCGCCCGGCAGATTTCTCCCACAGCCCGGGCGTCCTGCACCGTGCCGCTGACGTTGGAGCCGTGGGCCAGCACCACCAGCCGGGTGTTGGGCCGAATCAGTCCGGGTACCGTCTCCAGCCGGAGCCGCCCCTCGCTGTCACAGGGAATCCGGTCGAAGGTCACCCCGGTCTGGGCCAAGGCCTGGAGGGGGCGCATGACGGCGTTGTGCTCCATAGAGGAGACCAGGCAGTGATCTCCCGGCCCCAGCAGCCCCCGGATGACCAGATTCAGCCCCCAGGTGGCCCCGGGGGTGAGAATGCAGCAGGCGGGATCCGGGTGATGAAATAGTTGACATAACTTCTCCCGGAGAGAGAGGCAGACCAGCTCCGCCTGCTGGGCGGAGGCGTAGACGCCACGGTTCACCGAGGCGCCCACCTGGGTGAGATAGCCGGTTATGGCCTCCGCCACTCCGGGGGCTTTGGGAAAGCTGGTGGCCGCGTGGTCCAGATAGATGGGGGACATGGGGATTCCTCCTGTCAAAGACGATGGCAACAGTGTAACACATTCCGCAGGCGGCTGCAAGAAATCGGAAAATACTTGCAGAAGCCGGGTTCTTGTGATATACTGCCCAAAAGAACAGCGCAGGGGCGGAGGCCCCGTTCTTTTTCCGGAGCGCTATTCTCGGGAAAGAATAACCAAAAGAAGGGATGAGCGAGATGAAAGAAAACAAATTGCTGCGCACCTACGGCCTTCCGGTGCTCACCGGCCTGGCGGTAGGTGCGGCGGCGGTGCTGCTGACCCTGCTGGGCAACCCCAAGAACATGGGCTTCTGCATCGCCTGCTTTGTCCGGGACATCGCCGGCGCGCTGAATCTCCAGCGGGCGGGCTTTGACGCCGAGGTGGGCAGCGGTATTGTCCAGTACATCCGCCCGGAGATCATTGGCCTGGTTCTGGGCAGCACTGCACTGGCCTTTTTCAAAAAGGAGTTCCGGCCCAAGGGAGGCTCCTCCCCCATGCTCCGGTTCTTGTTGGGCGTCTTTGTCATGATCGGCGCCCTGGTCTTTCTGGGCTGCCCGTTGCGGATGGTGATCCGTCTGGGCGGCGGAGATCTGAATGCCCTGGTGGGCCTGGCGGGCTTTGTGCTGGGCATTCTGGTGGGTATCCAGTTCCTCAACCGGGGCTTCAGCCTCAAGCGGGCCTATCGTCAGTCCATGACGGAGGGACTGA
>CAMELY010000126.1 GCA_945926565.1 uncultured Clostridia bacterium
ATCCTGCTCCCAAAGCAGGCGCGCTACCAACTGCGCTACACCCGGTTATTCAGTTCATTTATCCGGCTGGGCGTATTCTCCCAAAGCTGGCGCGCTACCAACTGCGCTATACCCGGATAAGTGATACTCAGTATAACGGATTTTCCGGGAGATTGCAAGGGGCATTTTCCACCTGCCGTCTCCCGTTGACAAAAGCCCCGCTTTCCCCTACAATAGGGCGAGAAATGAGGGATTTTTATGACTGCATATCTGGATAACGCCGCCACCACCCGGGTGAGCCCCGCCGCCGCCCAGGCGGCGCTGGAGGTTATGACTCAGGACTTCGGAAACCCCTCCGCCCGGTACCCCCTGGGGACAGGGGCGGCCAAGCGGCTGAAGGAGGACCGGGAGCGGGTGGCAAAGGCCTTGGGCTGCGAGACCCGGGAGCTCTATTTTACCTCTTGCGGCACCGAGGGGGACAACTGGGCCATTCAGGCCGCCCTCTGGAAAAACCGCCGGGTGGGCAAGCACATCATCACCACTGCCATCGAGCACTCCGCCATTCTGGAGCCCTGTAAACGGCTGGAGCAGCAGGGCTATGAGGTGACCTATCTGCCCCCCAATCAGGAGGGCGGGGTGAACCTCTCCGATCTGGAGCAGGCCCTCCGACCGGACACCGTCCTGGTCTCCATGATGCTGGTCAACAACGAGCTGGGCACCGTTCTGCCGGTGAAGGAGGCGGTTCGCCTCACCCGGCGGCTGGCCCCCCAGGCGCTGTTTCATACCGACGCCGTCCAGGGCTTTCTCAAGTTGCCCTTCACCCCCAAGGGACTGGGGGTGGATCTGCTGACGGTCAGCGGCCACAAGATTCACGCACCCAAGGGGATTGGCGCCCTCTATGTCCGCTCCGGACTGCAGATTCAGCCCATGATTCTGGGGGGCGGCCAGGAGAACGGCATGCGCTCCGGCACCGAGCCCACCGCGCAGATTGCCGCCCTGGCCGCAGCCTGTGCCGAGGGCAAGGCGAATTTCGCCCGGGACGCCGCCCACATGGCGGACTTGAAGGCCTACACCCTGGAGCAGCTGGCCCTCCGGGTGCCGGAGGCGGAGCGAATTGGAGTCGGAACCGCCCCCCACATCCTGGCCCTCACCCTGCCGGGCTACAAGGCGGAGGTGCTGGTGCGGGCCCTGGGGGATATGGGGATCTGCGTCTCTGCCGGCTCCGCCTGCCACCGGGGCAAGCCCAGCCACGTCTACGCCGCCATGGGATTGGACAAGGCCCGCCGGGAGGGCTCCTTCCGGGTGTCCTTCTCCGGGGATACCACCCGGCAAGAGGTGGACGCCTTTGTGGAGGGGCTGGTTAAGGCCCGGGATATGCTGTTTACGTCCATGTCTTAAAGGATAAACAGCCCACTGAAAGAGAAGGGTGTTCCGAAGGCAGAGTCCCAAAGCCTCCCTCCCTGAGGGAGGTGGCACGGCCGCAGGCCGTGACGGAAGGAGTGCGCCCCTGCGCTGTCTTTCGCAGATTGCCAGAGCAGGGCGATGATCGACTGATCTTTTGCGAGATATAGGGCTGCGCCGGGGGCGGCTCCCTCAGTCGCCTTGCGGCGACAGCTCCCTCAAGGAGGGAGCCTTGGCCGGTGCAAAATGGAAAGAGAATTAAAAACGGCCGGATGCCAACGCGTCCGGCCGTTTTTCATGCACTTTTCAGAACTCTCGCTTCTGATAGATCCGCAGGGACACCAGATAGGACACTCCCAGCAGCACCAGCGCGGCGGGCAAGGCGAACCGGGCCAGAATGCCTACCCAATGGTCAATGGCGATTTCAGGCAGACCGTTGTCCTCTGTCAGAAGGCCGCTGATGATGCCGCTGGTGCTGAAGAAGAGGGCCAGCATGACCAGCATCAGCATCCGGGATTTTGTGGCGCCGAATTTGTAGGCCAGGGGCAGCAGCAGCGCCAGCACGAGCAGTCCGGCCGCCAGCTGCAGCGCCAGCAGGGTCACTGCCTCCACGCCCATGACCAGCCCGGCGGCCAGGAAGATGGGGAGGGCGCAGGCAGCGGAGAGCAGGGCGGTGACATAGCGCTCGGTCACCACAGTCTGACGGCCCACCGGCATGAGCAGCAGCAGGGCATCCACCCGGGAGCTGTCATTGAGCTGCAGCAGATAGTAGGGCATCATGCAGAGAAAGAGAACACTGAACCCCAGAAAGGAGTAGCTCTGGCCCGCCAGAGAGATGGCAGCGTAAAACACAATGAAGAAGAGAAACAGCTTGAGCTGCTTCCAGAGGGTGTACCAGTCCAGCAATAACAGACTTTTCATGCTTATTTCTCCTTTGCCAGCAAGATAATCAGCTCTTCCAGATTGACGGCGTCCACCGTCAGACCGGCGGGCATCCGGTCCCGCTCCACCAGCGCCTCCACCCCGTAGTGGTGCACCCGCTTGGCGAGGACGGCGGAGGGGTCCAGAGCGGCCAGATCAGCTTCGCTGCATTTCAGCAGACCAAACCGCTCCAACAGTCGGTCTTTTTCCTCCACCAGCACCAATCTGCCCTTATGGAGAAAAGCGATATAGTCGCAGATCTTCTCCAGATCGCTGACGATGTGGGAGGAGAGGAGGATGGCGTGCTCCTCATCGCAGAAGTCATAGAGGATGTCCAGAATCTCCTGCCGCACCATGGGATCCAGGCCGCTGGTGGCTTCGTCCAGAATGAGCAGCCGGGCGTGATGGGACAGGGCGGCGGCCAGGGCCAGCTTCATCTTCATGCCCCGGGAGAAGTCCTTATACTTTTTGTTGGAGGGGAGATCCAGCTTGGCGAGATAGGATTGATAGACCTGCTCGTCCCAGTTGGAGTAGGCGGAGGCCATCAGCTTTCCCACCTCCCGGGCGTCGAGAAAGCCGGGGATGGCCAGTTCGTCCAGCACTACACCGATCTCCTCCTTGAGGGAGGGATAGGCGTCGGGAACCGTCTGGCCCAGGACGGTGACAGAGCCGGCGTCGGGCCGGATCAGATCCAGAATAGACTTGAGGGTGGTGCTTTTACCGGCGCCGTTCTCTCCCACCAGGCCGAGAATCGTCCCCATAGGCAGGGTCAGATCCAGGGGGCCCAGCTGGAAGGATTGATAGGATTTTGTTAATCCGCGCAGTTCGATGGCATTCATAGGTCATTCCTCCAGATGTAAGATTGAAAACATTTCCATCAGGTCCTCGTTACTCAGCCCGCAGCCCGGAGCCAGTCGGGCGATCTCCTCCATGAGGGATTCGATCTTGCGCAGCTGCTCTTCCCGCATCAGCTCCGGGTTTCGCCGGGCCACAAAGCTGCCTTTGCCGGGGACGGTGTAGATATAGCCCTCCCGCTCCAGCTCCTCATAGGCCCGCTTGGTGGTGATGACGCTGATGCGCAGATCTTTGGCCAGCAGCCGGATGGAGGGCAGGGCCTCGTCCGCTGCCAGACCCCCGGACTGGATGAGCTGCTTGATCTGGCTGCAGATCTGCTCGTAGATGGGCTGGCCGCTGCTGTTGGAGATCATCAGGTTCATGACGTCTGTCTCACTCCTGTTCTTAACTGTATATCTACAGTATATACAGCTTTGTATAGATGTCAAGGGCGAAATGCGCAGACAGCCAAAATATTCTGTGCAGCAAAGGGAATCAATACGAACTTCACTTGGCCATACAGAGATTTTGCCGTTTCTTGGTGGCAGATGGGAATTCGGCGGGCTACAATATGCTTACAAGACAACAGGGCATGTAAAAGCGTCCAAGGCCACCTTCCAGGAGGTCTATGAGTGCTGGTCCAAGGGGAAGTATCCCACCATCTCGGCCTCCAATGTGAAGGGCTATGAAGCCTCCTACAAGGTGTGCGGGACGCTGTACCATAAGGTGTTCCGGGAGATCAAGCTGGCGGATTTACAGCTTGTGGTAGACACCTGCGGGAAGAACTATCCCACCTTGAAGAAGCTGAAGGGCCTGTTCAGTCAGCTGTATGACTATGCCATGAAGAATGACATCTGCAACAAGGACTATTCCGAGTTTGTGGATATTATCCGGTACAAGGACAAGAATCCTGACAAACGTGATCGGAACAAGTTTACCAAAGCCGAGATCAAGCGGCTGTGGGAGCTGGCGGAGGACCCGTTCTATCAGATCGTGCTGATGCTGATTTACAATGGCTGCCGCATCTCGGAGTTTCTGGACTTGAAAAAGGAAGATGTCCATCTGGAAGAACAATACTTCGATGTGATTGCCAGCAAAACGGAAAACGGTCTGCGGAAAGTCCCGATTGCAGACAAAGTGCTTCCGTTTTACAAGGCAT
>CAMELY010000127.1 GCA_945926565.1 uncultured Clostridia bacterium
GGTCATCCACGACACCGGCGCCCACGGCTTCTCCATGGGCTATAACTACAACGGCCGCCTCCGCTCGGCGGAGCTGCTGCTCCGGGAGGACGGCTCCGTGGAGCTGATGCGCCGGGCGGAAACCCCGGACGACTATTTCGCCACCCTGGTCTGGTAACCCCCAGAGAAAGGATTTGCCATGAGACGAACCCTGGCCCTGCTGCTGTGCCTGCTGCTGGCCCTCACCGGCTGCGCTTCTTCCACACAACCTGCCCCCCAGCCGGAGGAGCCTTCCCCGGCAGCAGAGTCTGAGACGCCTGTAGAATCGGAGTCCCCTGCAGAGCCGGAGCAGCCCCAGGCGGAGGAAACGCCGCAGCCGGAACCGGAGGATCCCTCTGACACGGCTCAGGTGTCCATTCTGGATGCCGGCCTCACCTACACCCATGAGGACGGCACCGAGCTGCTCTCCATTCAGTCCCAGAGCATTACGGTCACTGTGCCGGGCAGGCCGGAGGTGGAGGAGAGCATCAACGCCGACCTGCGCAACCTGCAGGAAAACGTCAACGCCGCCAGTCTGGCCTTGTCTGACACAGCCAAGGAGGACTACAGCCTGGTCTTGGAGGAGGGGTGGGAGTGGGCCCCCTATCAATCCTCCTTCCGGGCGGAGGTGACCCGATGCGACGGCCAGGTGCTCAGTCTCCGCTTTGACGAGTATCAGTATACCGGCGGCGTCCACGGCTACGGATTCTCCTACGGCCGCAGCTACGACCTGGCCAGCGGCTCCCGGCTGACCCTGGACTTCATGTCCGCCCAGGGGGCCAGCTTCCGGGACACCGCTCTGGAACGGATTCAGGCCCTGTGCCTGACGGAGGACTACGCCGACCTGCTCTATCCCAAGGGCAGCTATGAGGACGCCCTGTCGGATGTGGTACAGGACGCCCGGTTCTACCTGGACGGGGAGGGCGTGGTCTTTACGGCGGATCCCTACCTCATCGGCCCCTATTCCTCCGGAATGATTGCGTTCCGTCTGCCCTACAGCGAGCTCGAGGGCGTTTTGAAGGAGAATTATCTGCCTGCGGCATAACAAAGCCCCGGCTGCCGTTTTTGGATGGCAGCCGGGGCTTTGCGTTACGCAGTCTCCTCCAGCGAGAGCCGGACGGGCATGGTCTGAATCCCATGCTGGTCAAAGTCCAGCTCCAGGGTAAATTCCAGCGACACAATGTCATCAAAGCCGTCCAGGCCCAGCTCCTCCAGATCAGAGTCGTACAGCGTCACCTCATAGAGGGCCTTTGCGCCGGCGGGCACCTGAACCGACTGATTATAAAAACAGGGCTCCTGGGTATCCCCGTTCACGACGACGCCCTCATCACCAAAGTCCAGAAAGACAGCAGCTCCGCTGGTGTTTTCAACGCAGAACAGATGGGTGACAAAATAGTCCTGACGTATTGTCTCCAGATACCAAAAAGAAACGCCGTTTTTCTCCGCCACCACAGTACCCGGTATTCCGGCCGTCTCTTCTGCCTTGTCCCCCAGCGTTATGGTAAAAGACTCCTGGATCGCATCGTCACCCTCATCGAAATAGCCGTAGACTGTGCCGCTGATCTCATGGATGTTCTGTTCGTCCAGATAGCGCAGATCGTCCTTATCCAGCCGCAGGATCTCGTCATCCATGCCCCCGGCAACCACCTCCAGCCAGAAATCTCCGTATACCGCCCAGCCGTCCACCGTCATGATGCCATACGCAAAGCAATCAAAAGACTTCCCGCTGTCATTTCGAACGCGGATGGGGATGCAGTAGAAGTCCTCCTCCTCATAGATGCCCATGGCGGTCAGGGTGATCCCATTCTTTTCACAGAGCACCTGCTCCTCCAGGATGGTGCCGTCATTGAGGGCGCAGTCCTCATAGGTCTTCGGCTGGGTGTGGCCGTTGGCATAGTCCAGCTGCCGGCGCATCTCCTGGCGCTCCTCGTGATCCCGGCAGCCGGGCAGGGCGGTCAGGCAAGCCAGGGCCAGCAGCAGGCAGAGCAGTCGTTTCATTGCAATTCCTCCCATATGATCTTATTTTCTCCAGTATACCGGCAGAGGAAACCGGGGTCAACACAGTTGCCCCCGGTTTTAGAACGTGTTAAAATGATTTTTAACGATTCTTAAGCAAGGATGGACGCTGTTATGGATTACTGCGCTGGAAGCTATGATATCGCCGTCATCGGCGCCGGACATGCCGGCATTGAGGCGGCCCTGGCCGGGGCCCGGCTGGGATTGAGAACCCTGTGCTTCACCGTCAATCTGGACGCGGTGGGCAACATGCCCTGCAACCCGGCCATCGGCGGCACCGGCAAGGGACATCTGGTCCGGGAGCTGGACGCCCTGGGAGGCGAAATGGCCCGGGCGGCAGATCAGGCCTGCATCCAGTACCGGCTGCTCAACCGGGGCAAGGGGCCCTCCGTCTGGTCCCTCCGGGCCCAGGCAGATCGCAGGCGCTATCAGGAGGTCATGAAGCACACCCTGGAGCGGCAGGAGAATCTCTTTCTCCACCAGGCCGAAATCGTGGAGATTCTCACCGAGGACGGCCATGTCACCGGCGTCAAAACCCGCACCGGGGCGGTCTATCAGGTGAAGGCGGCTGTCATCGCCACCGGCACCTATCTGGGGGGCCGGACGATCATCGGCGACACCACCCAGACCAGCGGCCCGGACGGCCTTCAGGCGGCCCTCCCCCTCACCGAGAGCCTGGTGAACCTGGGCCTCTCCATCCGCCGGTTCAAGACGGGCACGCCCCCCCGGGTCAACCGGCGGAGCGTGGATTTCTCCCAAATGGAGCTGCAGGAGGGGGACACGGATCCGGTGCCCTTCTCCTTCCAGACGGAGACGGTTCCGGAGAACCGGGCGGTCTGCTATCTCACCTACACCAACCAGCAGACCCACGACATCATTCGGGCCAATCTTCACCGCTCTCCTCTTTTCTCCGGCGTCATTCACGGAATTGGGCCCCGGTACTGTCCCTCCATTGAGGACAAGGTGGTGCGTTTTGCGGACAAAGAGCGGCATCAGCTCTTTATTGAACCCATGGGACTGAATACGGAGGAGCTGTATATTCAGGGCTTCTCCTCCTCTCTGCCGGAGGACGTACAGATTGCGATGCTGCACACCATCCCCGGCCTGGAGCGGGCGGAGATGACCCGGGCGGCCTACGCCATCGAGTACGACTGCGTGGACCCCACCGAGCTGCTGCCCACGTTGGAGTGCAAAAAGATCTCCGGTCTCTACGGGGCCGGACAGTTCAACGGCTCCTCCGGCTATGAGGAGGCCGCCGCCCAGGGCTTTGTGGCGGGCGTCAACGCCGCTCTGAAGATTTTGGGCCGCAAGCCCATGGTGCTGCGTCGGGATCAGGGCTATATCGGGGTGCTCATCGACGACTTGGTGACCAAGGGCACCAACGAGCCCTACCGGATGATGACCTCTCGGACGGAATACCGGCTGCTCCAGCGGCAGGACAACGCCGACCAGCGGCTGACTCCGGTGGGGTATGAGATCGGCCTGGTCTCCAAAGAGCGGTACGAGGCGGTGCTGGAGAAGTACCGGCAGGTGGACCGGGAGTTGGAGCGACTGGAGCACACGGGAGCCGCCCCCAGTCCGGAGCTGGCTGCTTTCCTGGAGAAAAAGGGGGAGAGCTTCCCCCAGAGCGGGGCCAAGCTGGCCAGCCTGCTCCGGCGGCCCAGGATCTCCTATGAGGAGCTGGCCCCCTTTGACCTGGAGCGGCCGGAGCTGGACCGGCTGGTCACCGAGCAGGTGGAGATTCGGCTCAAGTATGACGGCTACATTGAGCGCCAGGCCCGGCAGATCAAGGAGTTCCAGCGGATGGAGAACCGGGCTCTGCCGGGTGATGTGGACTACAGCCAGATTCAGAGTCTCCGCATTGAGGCCCGGCAGAAGCTGAATCAGATTCGGCCTCTGAATCTGGGCCAGGCCTCCCGGATCTCCGGGGTCAGTCCGGCGGATGTGGCGGCGCTGATCTTCTGGCTGGAGCGGCGGGAAGCGAATTAACCTGTTGTTGGCAGGGGTGCTGGTCGGTGCCCGGGCTGTTTGTCACTGGCCGATTTCTGCGCATCGTCAGTGCGGTGGCCTGCCTCCGGCGGCCCCACTTTCCGGTTTCGGAAAGTGGGGGGAAAGGAAACCAGGGGCCCGCCCCTGGACCCCTCCGGGAGATGGCGGAAGCGGTGTCCCGCACTGACGCGCGGGAGCCCTCCGCTCTCCGCCATCC
>CAMELY010000128.1 GCA_945926565.1 uncultured Clostridia bacterium
ATGGCCGGTGTGGAATGGTAAGATGAGAAAAATGCGGGAACGCTGGGAGGCAATGAGATGGATTGGCATCAATCGTGCGGCATGTATATCAAACAGATTCACGACGCCCTGGAGAGAACCTCCAACAATCAGATGCGGGAGCAGGGGATCACATTTGTCCAGATGACCGCCCTGCTTGTCCTCCAGGAGGCAGAAGAGGGTCAGCTTTCGTTCAAAGCGTTGGAGAAGGCGCTCCATGTGGCCCAGTCCACCACTGCGGGCGTAATTCGCAGACTGGAGCAAAAAGGATTGGTGTCCAGCTTCGGAGACACCCAGGACCGGCGGGTCAAGCTGGTTCGGATTACGCCGCTGGGAGTGCAGTATTGCCGGGGGGCGGAGGCCTCCATGGCCCAGGCGGAGGAGGCGCTGCTGGACGGTCTGACCGAGACCGAGCGGGAGATCTTCCGCAGTTTGCTGCGCAAGGTGAGCCAAACCATTGAATAACCGTCTGCCCCTGCGGCAGCTGTTATTGATGCGCATATTAAAAGCATACGATTGAAATGATGCGATTTATTGAAAGGAGCAATGATAGCAATGAAACAGGAACGTTCCGCAGAGGAGTTTCAGCGGATGCCGGTCTGGAAGGCAGTGCTGAAAAACGCCCTTCCGGCCATGGTGGCCATGCTGATGGTGCTGATCTACAATCTGGCGGATACCTTCTTTATCGGCCAGACCCATGACGCCTATCAGGTGGCTGCGGTTTCCCTGGCAACCCCGGTCTTTCTGCTGTTTATGGCGGTAGGCACCTTGTTCGGCATCGGCGGAACCTCGGTCATTTCCCGGGCCATGGGAGAGGGACGGAAGGAGTATGCCAAACGGGTCTGCTCCTTTTGTATGTGGGCCTGTGTTTTTGTGGGCGTGGTACTCTCCGTTTTGTTTCTGATCTTTATGGAGTAGCTGCTGGGACTGATCGGCGCCAGCGCGGACACCTGGTCGCTGACCAGAACCTACCTCACCATCGTCGCCCTCTGCGGTCCCTTTGCCCTGATTTCCAACTGCTACTCCAACATCCTGCGGGCGGAGGGGCAGGTCACCCAGGCCATGGTGGGCCAGGTGTTGGGCAATCTGCTCAATGTAGTGCTGGACCCGCTGATGATTCTGGTCTTCGGCTGGGAGATTGCCGGCGCGGCCATCGCGACGGTGATTGGAAATGTGGCCGCCGCTGTGTATTACATCCTCTTTTTCCTGCGGGGAAAGCCCTCACTGAGCATCTGCTGGAGGGACTGCGCCCTGGGGGATGGTATCTGCGCCGGGGTGCTGTCCATCGGCATTCCCGCCTCTCTGGCCTCTATTTTAATGAGTGTCTCGCAGATGGTCATGAACAGCCTGATGGCGGACTATGGGGATATGGCGGTGGCCGGTATCGGCGTGGCCATGAAGGTGAGCACGATCACCGGCCTGATCTGCATGGGTATTGGCCAGGGTGTTCAGCCTTTGCTGGGCTTTTGCGTGGGGGCGAAGACCTGGGAGCGGTATCAGAAGCTGCTCCGGTTTTCCCTGCTCTTTGCCTTCGGACTGGGTCTCTGCATGACCGGGCTGTGTACCCTGTTTACCGTTCAGATTGCCGGAGGGTTTCTCACAGACCCGGAGGCACTGGACTACGCCGTTCAGTTTGCCCGAATCCTACTCACCACCGGCCCCCTGTTTGGCCTGTTCTACGTCCTGAGCAATGCCCTTCAGGCCATGGGGGGCGGCAGTTTCCTCGCTGGTGGTCAATCTGAGCCGCCAGGGGCTGATCTATATCCCGGCGCTCTTCCTGCTGCGGGCGCTGATGGGGGTGACCGGCCTGGTCTGGGCCCAGCCGGCGGCAGATCTGCTATCTCTGATCCTGGCGTGGATTCTCTACCGGATCTCTGTGCATCGGGCGATGGGACAGTAAAAGAAACTGACATCGGAAAGTGCATAAGAACCGACAGCTTTCCGGGAACTGTCGGTTGACCTCAGGAGAAAAGTTGAGTATCATGTGATGTGATAGATTTTTTCTCGTCCCTATCGGAGGGAACCACTCAACAGACCCTGGAGGCAAGGAAATGATACCCCAATTTAGCGTTAAAAAACCCTATACCGTCATTGTGGGAATCATCCTGGTGCTGGTGCTGGGCGTGGTCTCGCTGACCAAGCTGTCCACTGACCTGCTGCCGGAGATGAATCTGCCCTACGCCATCGTCATGACCACCTATGTGGGCGCAAGCCCGGATACGGTGGAGGAAGAGGTCACCATTCCGGTGGAGGAGTCCATGGCCACCGTCAGCGGTATTGACACCATGTATTCCTATTCCAGCGAGAACTATTCCCTGGTTGTGCTGGCCTTTGACGAAGATACCAACATGGATTCTATCACCCTGGACATGCGGGAGCAGTTGGATCAGTTGGAGTCCCTCTGGGATGATGGCATTGGCTCCCCCCTCATTATGAAGATCAATCCCAATATGTCTCCGGTCATTGTCGCCTCGGTGGCACAGGAGAACATGAGCCAGCAGCAGCTTACCGACTATGTGGATGACACGCTGATCGCCCAGTTGGAGAGCCTGAACGGCGTAGCCTCGGTCTCCCCTGCCGGAGAGATCGAATCCCAGATCAAGGTCATCATCCGTCAGGATAAGATTGACAACCTCAACGAGAAGATCGTCTCTCTGCTGGACGACAAGTTCGCCGACGCCCAGGAGGAACTGGATGACGGCAAGGCAGAGGTGGAGGACGGCAAGGATGAGCTGGAGGATCAGTCCAACGACCTCAGCAATCAGCTGGCCCAGGGCGGCGACAAGGTGATCGACAGCAAGATCGAGGTCTTTTCCACCAAGGCGGAGCTGGAGAAGCAGCTTCAGACCATGAAGGAGTCTCTGAATCAGCTGGATGATGGACTGGCGCAGATCGAGCAGGCTGAGGCCGGGCTGACCACGATTACGACCACGCTGAATACCCTGGAGGACGTCTACAGCCAGGTGGTTGCTCTGGAGGCCACCAAGCTCCAGGCCCAGGAGGCGCTTGACAAGCTGCTGGAGGCCGCAGGCGGAACTGAGCCGACAGAGCCTGCCGAGCCGGAGACGCCTGACCAGCCGCCTGAGCCTGTAGAACCCGCTGAGCCGGACAACGGTGATGAGACAAATTCCGGCAGCAGTTCCACCAGCAATCCCATTGAGGCTCAGGCTGCCCAGCTTCGGGCCACGATCGAGAGCTGTGATCAGGCGCTGAACGCCATTGCCGAGGCGCTGACTCAGCAGGGACTGACGCTGGACACCTCCAATGGCCTGGCTGCCGGTCTCAAGGCAAAAATCTCCGAGCTGGAGCAGTCCAAACAGGAGCTGGAGGCCGCTGTGGCGCAAAAGGCGACCCTCCAGGAGAACCGGGCCCAGCTGGTGGAGGGCATCAAGCAGATTGAGGATGCCCTTGAGCAGATTGAAACCGGTCAGGCATCCCTGTCTGAGGCGTTGACGACCATTAACAAGTCCGGAATTCTGGCCTCTATTCAGCTGGGCTCCGCGTCTGCCCAACTGGCGGCGGCGGAATCCGCTCTGGACAACGCCCAGGAGCAGTTGGATTCCTCCATGGAGTCCGCCTATGACTCCCTGGACGCCGACGCCATTCTCACCGTCAACACTGTCTCCTCCCTGCTCACGGCCCAGGATTTTGAGATGCCCGCCGGCTATATCACAGAGGGCGAAGACTCTCTGCTGGTTCGGGTGGGCGACAGCATCCAGGATCTGGATGAGCTCAAGAGCCTGCCGCTGATGAACCTGAATCTGGATGGGCTGGACACCATCCGGCTGGAGGATGTGGCTGACGTCATTGTCACGGACAACTCGGAGGACGTCTATGCCAAGGTCAACGGGGACAGCGCCCTGATCCTCTCTCTGGTCAAGCAGGACGGCTACAGTACCGGCGATGTGTCCAACCTGATTCAGAACCGCTTTGCCGAGCTGGAGGAGGAGAATCCCGGGCTCCACTTTACCGTGCTCTCTGACCAGGGTATCTTTATTGACATGGTCATCCGTTCTGTTCTTCAGTCCATGATTTACGGCGCCATACTGGCGATCATTGTCCTCTTCCTCTTCCTGAAGGATCTGCGGGCCACCATGGTCATCGCGTGCTCAATCCCGGTCTCGGTGGTGG
>CAMELY010000129.1 GCA_945926565.1 uncultured Clostridia bacterium
TTCCCCCCACTTTCCGAAACCGGAAAGTGGGGCCGCCGGAGGCAGGCCACCGCACCGGCGATATGCTGAAATCGGCCGGCGACATCCTGCCGGAGCAAAAATACAGAAAGCCTCCCGCCAAAAGCAGGAGGCTTTCTCAACATCAGAACTTGTCCACTCCGTTGGACACCAGCAGGATGGGCACCAGCCACATCACCAGGAAAAACAGAATATTCAGCGGGCTGAGGGAGTGATAGGCCCCCATCAGGGTGAGGTAGAACCCCAACAGAGCCCCCACCACCGAGGCGGCCACCGCCAGAATGGTGTTCAGCCGCACCACCATCCGCAGCCGCCGTCCGCCCAGAATGGCGTCGGTGCAGGCTCCCAGGCCCTCCCGGTAGATCAGCGCCCCCAGCGTCTCGTTGTGGGGCTGACCCTTGGCCGAGAGCAGCTGCCGCCGGTCCATGGGCGGATACTCCATCCGGTCGGTGGGCAGGCGGAACCGCTGGCGCAGCATGGTGGGGGTGATATTGAAGTCCCGGGTGGCCAGGATGGGATTCACATGGCCGTGGATCAGAGCGTTCAGCGCCGGCTGAATGCTGTGGGCCAGGGAGTAATTGAGGGCAAAAATCCCCTGAAGCTCCCCGTTGATGACGCAGAACACCGCGTTTCGCACCTGATAGCCCTGCTGCAGGGGCACGCCCATCAGCTTCATGTAGTCGGCGTTGCCCACCAGCACCTGATCACCCCGGATCAGGCCGGAGAAGCCGCCCTCTCCCGCCTTCAGGTCGTCCACCCGGCGGTAGAAGCCGCCCTGGGTGCGGATCAGGTCGTCAAAGATCTTGGCAAGGCCGGTGTCCATCTCCCGCATGACGGAGGCGGTACAGCCGGTGAGCTTCTCCAGCGAGACCTGGCCGAAATTCTTGATGCCGTTGAACTGGACATAGCCCTCCGGGAACAGGTCGCTGTCGGTGATGGCGATGCCCGCCTCCCCCTTCATGGAGTCGGCCCCTTCCCATCCTGCCAGGATGACGCCGGAGCGGTTGAGCCGCTTGACCAGCTTGGTATAGGGCACGCCGTAGGCCAGCGTCGCCGCCAGCGGGGTGGCCAGGACAAAGATCACCGACCAGTTCCACACCAGCTGTCCGACGCCCCGCTGTCCCACCGCCGCCAGGATACCGAAAATGAGGCAGGCGGCGATCATCACTGGGGCGGCGTACCGATAGACCTGCTGGGCCCCGTCCGGCTCCTGCATCTGACTGCCGAAGCCCTTGGTGGTGCCGGTCTCCTTGATAAAGGTACCCTTGTTGTCCCACTTTCCCTGATCCAGGGTGAGCCGCTGGGGATGGGACACCGCAGCCGCCATCTGGCAGGACAGGTAGAGGCCCTGCTTCTTCCGGCAGTTGCCCCAGGCCACCGACCACAGGCTGAGAGCGGCGAAGCCGCAGAAGGGCAGCGGCCCCTCCCGGCCCAGGACGCTGAACCAGACGCCGTCCGCCAGCGTCAGAAGCACGCCAATGGAGGCCAGGGTATTCAGCCCCGGACGGCCCCGGAAGAGCTGGAAGATTCCCTCCAGCAGGGTGTCCAGTCCCAGGGCGCAGGCTCCTGCCAGGCCGACGGTCAGCAGGATCCCGGTCAGCTTCGGGTTCTCAGTCAGGGCGGGAATCTGGACAAAGGGCAGATCTCCCCCGGCCAGCGCGCTCAGAAGGATGAGCGTCAGGGCCAGCATCAGCTGGAAGGGCAGGCGGCCCTTGCCGCTTTTCCAGCTGCTGTAAAAGATCCGGCTCAACTCCTTGGGGGAGGTGTCCGGTGCCCGGCGCACCGGGGCTTTTTTCTCCTTGACGGGCTTAGGCCGCCGCCGGGGCTCCCGCTCCTCGTCGGTGCCGGGGATATACCGCTCCGCCTTCCGGTGGAGCTTTTCCTCCTCCGCCGCCTCCTCGCTGTCCCCCTGGAACATGGAGTCGGCAAAGTCGTTGGCCCGCTCCTCTACCTCCTCCAGCTTGCGCTGCAGGGGGTTGGACTTCTCCTGGGGCAGCTCCACCACCTTGTCCGGCCGCTTGGGCTGGGAAGGCGTCTTTTCCTCATAGTCGGCGTCCTCCGGTTCAGTCTGCTTTTTCGGCCGCTGAAGCAGGCCCACCGCAAGGGCGGCCAGCCGCTGAACCAGGCCGGGGCCCCGGTCCGGGCGCTCCAGTAAGGACTCATCCGCCACGCCCTCCTCCCAGTCCTCCTCTGTCTCCTCATCGGGCTGGGCGTCAGGCGTGTCTGTGTTTTCCGCAGGCTGCTCCTCTTCGGCGGGTGTCTGAGCCGTCTCCGACTCCTCCTCCGGCCGGGCCGGAGACGGTTCCCCGTCAGCCGTCTGCTCCGGCTCCTTCGGGGAAGCCTCCTGCTCCGGCTCCTCCGCCTGGGCCGGGGGCTCCGCCGGCACAATCTCCATCTGCGGCTTCTCCACCGCCGGCCCCGCATGGGCGGCCAGCATAGCCTCCAGCTCCTCGTCCTCCTGCTCCTGCTCCACCGCTCTGTGGGAAGGCTTCTCCCCTTCAGGACGGTCAGCGGAACGGTTCAGCCGAAGGGTCAGCACCTGGAAAGCCGGTTCAGTCTGCCCTTGCCGCAGGGACTGCTCCGATTTCTCTGGCTGCTCCGGCAGGACAGGCTCCTCCGGCGCTTCCGGCTGCTCTGTCTCCGCCTCAGCGGCGGCTTGCTCGGCGGCGGCTTGCTCGGCGGCGGCTTGCTCGGCGGCGGCTTGCTCGGCGGCGGCCTGCTCGGCGGCGGCCTGCTCGGCGGCAGCCTGCTCGGCGGCGGCCTGCTCGGCGGCAGCCTGCTCGGCGGCGGCTTGCTCGGCGGCGGCTTGCTCGGCGGCGGCTCTCTCAGCGGCGGCCTGCTCGGCCTCCTGGCGCGCCCGGAATTCCCGGGCGTTGTCCGCCAGCATGGCCTCCAGGGCGTCGTCCTCCTCCTGGTCGAAGATCCGGTGCTCCTCCGGGGACTGCTCCGGCGCGGAACGGTGCAGGCGCAGGGTGATGACCTGGCCCTGGGCAAAGGCCTGACGCTCCCGCTCCCCGGCCTGTTCCGGCTGGGGCAGGTCGACCGGGTCTTCCGCAGGTTCCGCCGCCCAATGGGACTGTTCCGGCGGAGTTTCCGGCACCTGGATGGATTCCGGTTCTGCAGCGGGCTCTGTCTCCGTCAACGGCTGCGGTTCGCTCAGCGGCAGTTCACGTTCTGCCGGAGCCGTACGCTCCTTCCTCCGCATCTGGAGCAAAGACGACAGCCCTGTCCGGGGCCGGCGATGCCGTCCCGGCTGAGGCAGCTCCGGCTCTGGTTCCGGCTTCTGGTCCTCCGGGCCGTAAGCCTGCCAGTCCACCTCTTCCTCCTCCACAGGGGGAAGCACAATCTCAGGAATCTTCCATTCAGATGTTCTCTCCTGCTCCCGCCGTGGTGCAGGCTCCGGCGCCTGTACTGACACCGGAGCAGACGCCTCCGGCTGATCGCCCCAGGCCGCCATAATAGACTGGATCTGGCTGCGCATCTGCTGGATGCCGGGATCCCGGTCCTCCCGCTCCTGACGGGTCAGGGGGCGCTCCGGCTGGGCCAGATGGATGGCGGGCGCCTCTGTCTGCTGAACGCTCCCCGTTTCCCCCTCTCCGGACACCGGAGCGGACTCCTGTCGGGTCTGGGCAGACCTCTGGAGGGCAGGCTGCTCCGGCTGCTGCTCCGTGCTCCGAATGCTCCGGATCAGGCGGTCAATATCCAATTCGTCCCGACCGGCGGGACGGCTGTTGTTCTCGTTGCTCACAGGATCACCTTAAATTTATATCTGTCAATGGGGTCAGATACGTCTCAGCTCCGCTGACGCACCGCCTCGTAGAGCAGGATGGCCGCCGCGGCGGAGGCGTTGAGGGAATTCAGCTTTCCCTTCATGGGAATACTGACGGTAAAGTCGCAGGTCTCCGCCACCAGCCGGCTCATGCCGCTGCCCTCGGAGCCGATGACGATGGCGGCCGGGCCCTTCAGATCGGCGTCATAGAGGCCCACGCTGCCATCCGCCGCCGTGCCGAAGATCCAGAGGCCCTGATCCTTCAGTTCCTTGAGGCAGGCGGTGAGATTGGCCACCCGGGCTACCGGCAGATGGGACACCGCCCCCGCCGAGGTCTTGGCCACCAC
>CAMELY010000130.1 GCA_945926565.1 uncultured Clostridia bacterium
GCTGTGGTCATCAGCAGCAGGGTGGGCCCCAGGTGATCCAGAATCATCTTGGCCACCGGCTGGAAAGAGCTGGTGGAATAGCCGAGATTGCCGGTCAGCACCTGCTGCAGCCAGACAAAGTACTGGACATAAAAGGGCTTGTCCAGGCCCCAGGCGATGGCTCGGGCCTCCAGCGCCCCCTCGGCCACCCGGGGGCCGGTGAGCATATCCAGGGGACTCCCCGCCAGGCACATGAGGCCGTAGTCAATGATGGTGATGCCGATCAGCACCGGGATGGCGATGGCAATCCGTTTTGCAATATATTTCCACATGGGTCAATACCTCGCCGCCTGGATCAGTCTCCGGGTGTAGGAATCCTTGGGGTGGTTCAGGATCTGATCTGTCTCCCCCACCTCCACCAGCCGTCCGTCCTTCATGACTGCCAGCCGCTGGCTCACATAGGCCACCGCGCCGATGCCGTGGCCGATAAACACCGAGGTGAGGCCCAACTCCCTCTGAAGCTGCTTCATCAGCTCCAGGATCTGGGCCGCTACCGTGACGTCCAGAGCGGAGACCGGCTCGTCCCAGACCACAAATCTGGGGTTGAGCGCCAAGGCCCGGGCAATACAGACCCGCTGGCGCTGACCGCCGGAGAGGGCATGGGGATAGCGATTGGCAAAGGCCCGGGGCAGCTCCGCCATGTCCAGCAGCCGGTTCACCTGCTCTCTGCCGTTTCCCCGGTCGGCCAGACCGTGATAGGCCATGGGCTCGTAGAGAGTCTGAAAGACCGTCTTCCGGGGATTTAGCGAGGCGTAGGTGTCCTGAAAGACCATCTGCAGCTGGGTGCGCACCCCTTTCAGGGCGGCCTTGTCGTGAAGGTCATGTCCCTGATAGCGGACGGTCCCCTTGGTGGGCTGCTCCAGAGCCACCAGCTGGCGGCCCAGGGTGCTCTTGCCGGAGCCGGACTCCCCTACCAGGCCCAGGGTCTCCCCCGGATAGATGGAGAGGGTCACGTCCTTCACCGCCTCAAAGCTGCGGAATGCGGAGACCGGATAGGCCTTGGTCACATGGTCTGCCTGGCAGACCGGTTGGATTGTCTCATTCATTTCAGTCTCAATTTCTCCGCCGCCTGGGCCAGACGCTGGGTATATTCGTGCTCGGGGTGCCGGAGCAGCGTCCCCGCCTCCCCGGTCTCCACCACTCTGCCCTGCCAGGCCACGGCAATCCGGTGGGCCTGACGGGCAGCCAGAGCGATATCGTGGGTAATAAAGAGTACCGCCATGCCGCTCTCCCGCTGGAGCCTGCCCAGCAGCTCCATGATCTGGGCCTGTACCGTCACATCCAGAGCGGTGGTGGGCTCGTCAGCGATGAGCAGCCGAGGCTGACAGGCCAAGGCCATGGCGATGCAGACCCGCTGGCGCTGGCCACCGGAGAGGGTGTGGGGATAGCGCTTGAGCTGTCCCCGGTCTCCGGGCAGGCCTACCCGCTCCAGCAGGGAGAGGGCCAGATTCTCCGCCCCCCGCTGGTCATAGCCCAGGTGGAGCCGGATGCCCTCGGTGAGCTGATCGCCGATGGTCAGCACAGGATTCAGGCTGGTGAGGGCATCCTGAAAGACCATGGCCATCTGGCTCCCCCGGTAACGATCCAGCTCCCTGGGGGAAAGGCCCAGCAGTTCCTGCCCTGCAAAGGTGATGGAGCCGCCGGTAATTCTGGCGTTGGGGGGCAGCAGTCCCATGGCGGTCAGGGCGGTGATGCTCTTGCCGGAGCCGGACTCCCCCACCAGAGCCACAAATTCCCCCTGCTCTACCGACAGATTCAGGCCGTGCAGCACTTCATGGTCTCCGAAGGAGAGGTGCAGATACTGAACCTCCAGCAGGCTCATTGGGCAAAGCTCCAGTCCTGGATATTGTTGATGGTGCCGTACATGGTGGGCAGCGCCCCATCCAGACTGCTGCGGACGGCGCCCATGGGGCCGTTGGCGTACAGGCAGATGAGAGGCACCTGCTCCTGGGCAATCCGGTCAATGAGGGCGTAGTTCTCCTGGAGCACATTCTCCTCATTGGAGGCCCAGATGGTGTTCAGCGCCTGAGCTGCCTCATCGGGATAGAGGTGGCACCAGGAGGACAGCAGCCAGTCAATATCCCAGCTGGGATCCACAGCGGGATAGGTGTACTGCACCGCCAGCAGATCGGTCTTCTCGTCCCCTGCCTGGGCCATGAGGGTGTCCAGATCCACCGTCACCAGCTCCACATGGATGCCCACTGCCTCCCAGTAGGACTGGCAGAGGGTGCAGGCGTTGATCAGCGTCTTATCGCCGGAGTTGATATAGAGGGTATAGGTCTCGCTGCCGTCCCAGCCGGCCTCGGCCAGCAGTTCCTTGGCCCGCTCCGGGTCGTAGCTCACCGGCTCCAGACCGGAGGCATAGGGGCCGTCCGGCACACAGAAGCCGTCCATCAGGTCGGCGCCGCCGGAGAGCAGGCCGGTCACAATGGTCTCCCGATCCAGGGCGCAGAGCATGGCCTGGCGCACCTTCTGATCCGGGACAGATTCGGCGTTCATAAAGATGGTCTCGGTGGCAATGGCGGAGCCGAAGGAGGCGGTGATCCCCTCCAGGCTCTGGACGGTGGCATAGTCCTCCTCCGGGATAGTGCCCAGCAGGGGCGGGACAATGTCGATCTCACCGGACTGAAGGCCGCTGAGCAGCTGGCTGCCCTCCACAATGCGGATGTTGCAGTTGCGGATCTTGGGGGCGCCCAGCCAGTAATTCTCGTTTGCCACATAGGAGATATAGTGATCCGGGTCATAGCCGGTGACCTGATAGGGGCCGGAGACCACAGTGGGTGCGTCAAACCAGGAGGAGGAGGCCAGTTCTGCCTCAGGGATGGTCTCCAGAACGTGCTTGGGCAGGGTGAGGATATACTGGGCGTAGCCGTTGAGGAAGCTGGTCAGGTTGATCTCATACTTAAAGGTGATGTTCAGCGTCTTCTCGTCCACCACCTGGAGACCGTCCAGATTGTCGTCTCCCTCTTCCGTCCAGCCGGTGGCGTCGTCGGTGCCCACAACGGCGGTGAACTGCATGGCGTAGTTCATGACCAGGGGGCTGGCGATGCGGGTCATAGTATAGGCCAGATCCTCCGCGGTGATGGGCTGGCCGTCCGACCAAGTGGCCTCATCCCTCAGATGGACGGTATAGGTCAGGTTGTCCTCGGTGGTGATGGAGTCTGCCAGCATGTAGTCAAAGCCGAAATCGTCGTTCAGGCTGACCAGCGGCAGAAATTCCAGGCTCATGGCGGTGACATTGATCCAGGTGCCGTCCATCATCAGCGGATTCAGCGTGCCCAGGGCGGCGGTGCAGCCGATGTTCACCGTGGAGGTGTCGGCCGGTGGGACCTCCGTATCGGTCTCCGCCGGAGTCTTCTGCGCGCCGCAGGCGGCCAGGGACAGGCTCATCAGCAGCACCAAAAGGAGCGCAGTCAATTTTTCCATCTGTTATCCCTTCTTCTTTGGTAGGTTGATATGATCTGGTTCAGTATACGATTTTTTCTTTGGAAAGTCAATGGAATTGGGGGGATTCCGCCGGAATTCTGCCGAAGGGACGGGCATAACACAGGGGCCGCGCTGTGCCCGTCCGGTCGGATCGCTCCCGATCGGAGGCCGTTGTTGTGAAAATCCACATTCTCCCTTGCATGTTTTTCCGTTTTATGGTAAGCTGTGACTAATCAAATCGTCTCGGGGCGGTAGTTTCCCCTGTGGAGGTATCCATCTATGAAAATCCACGAATCTGCGGAAAATTATCTGGAAGCAATCCTGATGATCCAGCTGGAAAAGGGGTCTGCCCGCTCCATCGACGTGGCCCACCGTCTCTCCTTCTCCAAGCCCAGCGTCAGCCGGGCGGTCAGCCTGCTGCGGGAGAATGGCTATATTCTCATGAGCCGGGACGGCCTGCTGGAGCTCACCCCCGCCGGGCGGGAGATTGCTGAGGCCATCTACGAGCGGCACATTCTGCTCAGCCGCTGGCTCACCTCCCTGGGGGTTCCCTCCGACATCGCCGCAGAGGACGCCTGCAAGATGGAGCACGACATCAGTCCGGTCACCTTCCAGCGCCTGAAGGAGCATATCCAGCAGAGCAAGGAGAACACGCC
>CAMELY010000131.1 GCA_945926565.1 uncultured Clostridia bacterium
AGTGCGACATCAAGATGGCCATCCACATGGACGATCCCCCCTGGGATATCTTCGGTCTGCCCCGCCTGATGGTGGACGAGGCCGCCTGCGACAAGCTGCTGACCACCGTGGACAACCCCTACAACTGCCTGACCCTGTGCACCGGCTCTCTGAACGCCAATCCGAACAACAACTGCGCCGACATCGTCCGCAAGCACTGCGACCGGATCGCCTTCGGCCACATCCGCAACATCCATCACTTCTCCGACGGCTCCTTCTCCGAGGCCGCCCACCGCGATTGCTGCGGCGAGACCGGCATCATCGACATCCTGCGTGCCTATCATGACGGCGGCTTCAACGGCTACATCCGCCCCGACCACGGCCGCCAGCTGTGGGAGGAGGGCCCCGGCTCCTGCCGTCCCGGCTACGGCAAGTACGACCGCGCCCTGGGCATTCAGTATATGCTGGGCGTCTGGGACCTGCTGGACAAGCTGGAAGCGGAGAAAAAGTAAGCCCGTCCTGTTTTCGAGCTGAGTGAGTTTGCAGCCAGCCGGGAGCTCCCGTATCCCGGGCGTCTCCCGGCTGTCGCTGTCATCTGCAAAAATTCCGAAAAAAGAAGGTCATTCCTATGAAAATGAATCTCGCCTCCCTGAGCGACAAGGCCGGCTGGGCCGCCGCCGGCGTCGTCCTCCCTCAGTATGATGTGGAGAAGGTGATTGCCGAGACCAAGGCCAACCCCATGTGGGTGCACTTCGGCGCAGGCAACATCTTCCGGGGCTTCATCGGCTCCCTGGCCCAGCGGATGCTCAACGCCGGCGTCTGCGACCGGGGCATCATCGCCGCTGAGACCTTTGACTACGGCATCATCACCGACATCTACGATCCCTTCGACAACCTGACCATGAACGTCATCCTCAACGCCGACGGCTCCTTTGACCGGGAGATCCAGGCCGGCATTGTGGAGGGCATCCAGGTGGACAGCTCCAACGCCGCCATGATGGCCCGGATGAAGGAGATCTTCACCAACCCCAGCCTGCAGTTCATCTCCTTCACCATCACCGAGAAGGGTTATGCCCTGCGCCGGGTGGACGGCTCCCTGATGCCCGTGGTGGTGGCCGACATGGAGGAGGGCCCCGCCGCCGCCCGTCACGCCATGAGCGTGGTCTGCGCCATGCTGTTTGAGCGCTACAAGGCCGGCAAGTATCCGCTGGCTGTGGTCTCCATGGACAACTGCTCTCACAACGGTGAGAAGCTCCAGGCCTCCGTCATGGAGGTGGCCAAGGCCTGGCTGGACAAGGGCTTTGTGGATCAGGGCTTTATCGACTACCTGACCGACGAGTCCACCATCACCTTCCCCTGGTCCATGATCGACAAGATCACGCCCCGTCCCGCCCCCGTGGTGGAGAAGGCCCTGGCCGAGGCCGGCATCGAGGACATGGCTCCCGTCAAGACCGCCAAGGGCACCTTTATTGCCCCCTTCGTCAACGCCGAGCGGCCCCAGTACCTGGTGGTTGAGGACAAGTTCCCCAACGGCCGTCCGCCGCTGGAGAAGGCCGGCGTCTACTTCGGCGCCCGGAGCACCGTCAACAAGTCCGAGACCATGAAGGTCACCACCTGCCTCAACCCCCTGCACACCGCTCTGGCCGTCTACGGCTGCATGCTGGGTTACACCCTCATCTGCGATGAGATGAAGGACGAGGATCTGGTCAACCTGGTCAAGCGGCTGGGCTACCTGGAGGGTCTGCCCGTGGTGGTCAACCCCGGCATCCTGGACCCCAAGGCCTTTATCGACGAGGTGGTGGAGCAGCGCCTGCCCAACCCCTTCATGCCCGACGCCCCCCAGCGTATCGCCACCGACACCTCCCAGAAGGTGGGCATCCGCTACGGCGAGACCATCAAGAGCTACATCGCCGAGGGCCGGGATCTGAACAGCCTGGTCTCCATCCCCCTGGCTCTGGCCGGCTGGCTGCGGTATCTGCTGGCTGTGGATGACGAGGGCAAGCCCATGGAGGTCAGCGCCGATCCGCTGAAGGAGGATATCCAGGCGATGCTCGCCGGCGTGGAGCTGGGCAAGCCCGAGAGCGTGGACGGCAAGCTGCAGCCCATCCTCTCCAACGCCTCCATCTTCGGCACCGATCTGACTGCCACGCCTCTGGCTGCCAAGATCGAGGGCTATCTGAAGGAAGAGCTGGCCGGCCCCGGCGCTGTGCGGGCGACTCTGCACAAGCATCTGAGCTGAGCGGCGGAAATTCTGTTTTAGCGGCAACCGGCCGGTTCCTGATGGGACTGGCCGGTTTTCCTGTTTTGTGCTGCCGGTGGGGGGTCGCTGGCAGATTGTACGGATTTGTCAGTTCGGTGGCCTGCCTCCCGGCGGGGTTACTTTCCCCTTTGGGAAAGTAACCAAAGGAAACCAGGGGCCCGCCCCTGGACCCCTCCGGGAGATGGCGGAAGCGGTGTCCCGCACTGGCGCGCGGGAGCCCTCCGCTCTCCGCCATCCGCGGTCGAAGCCACAGAAATGGGTTGTTCCTGTGTGGCAGTTTGGCATCCGTTGCGTTAGACAGGCAGACCAAAACGACGGGATGACCAGCCCGTCGGCTTTTGTACAGGCCCTAGGCATGGCAGGCAGCAGCGAGCCACCGTAGGAGCGTCCTTGTCATTGAGCAGAACCGACACCCCTGTAGGGGCCAAAAGAGAAGCTGGTCTGTCTTGTTCTTGCTCGGCTTCGGTAGAAAGCCGTAGTCCATACGCGCAACACCGAGCCACCGCAGGGAGTTCTTGTCCCGGAGGGGTCTCGGGGCCAAGCCCTGAGCCGCTTTTGGGTACTTTTCCCGGGGGAAAAGTACCCCGCCGGAGGCAGGCCACCGCAGTAACGACGAGCAGAAACCGGCCGGTGATAAACTGCAGTCCCGTTTTCCGCGACAGCACAGTACAGACCGCGAGACAATCTCCTTGCAGCTTTAGGCCCTTCGCATTATAATAAAACCATCAATTCTAATTTCAGGAGGGATCCCTATGACAATTACCCTGCGCTCCGATCTGCTCACCGTCCGGGCGGACTCTCTGGGCGCCCAGCTCACCAGCATCCGCACCAACCAGGGGGTGGAGCTGCTCTGGCAGGCAGACCCCGCCGTCTGGGGCCGCCACGCCCCGCTGCTCTTTCCCATCATCGGCCGCCTCCGGGACGGCAAGTATACGGTAGGGGGGAAGGAGTACGCCATCTCCCAGCACGGCTTCGGCCGGGACTCCGAGTTCCGGGTGGTGGAGCAGTCGGACAGCTCGGTCACCTTCCAGCTGGAGGAGAGTGAGGCCACCCTGGCCAAATACCCCTTTGCCTTCCGGCTCCAGGTGCGTTATACCCTGGAGGGCGGGAAGCTGACCAAGACCCATCGGGTGCTCAACCGCTCCCAGGAGGACATGTACTATGAGGTGGGCGGCCACGATGGCTTCTGCACCACCCTGCTGCCCGGCGAGAACATGGAGGACTACTACATCGAGTTCCCCGGCCTCAAGGAGCTGGTGCCCTTCGGCATGGATGAGCACAACTTCTTTACCCACAGCGACCGGGCTTATCCCCTGGAGGAGGGCAAGCTGTTCCTGCCGCCCCAGGTATTCGGTCTGGATACCGTGGTGCTGGAGCAGATGCCGGTCCGGCAGGTCACCCTGGCCAACCGGAAAAACCCCATCCGGCTGACCATGGACTTCGAGCAGTTTGACTACCTGGGCATCTGGACCAAGGCTGCCCCCCAGCCCACCAACTACATCTGCATCGAGCCCTGGACTACTCTGCCTGAGTGTGCCTTTACCAGCAGTGCCCTGGAGGAGAAGCCGGGCATCCGCCGCCTGGCCCACGGAGCAGAGGAGGAGCTGAGCTATCAGGTCACCGTCTCCGGAATTTGACGGAAAGCCTGCATCATGAAAATTTATTCATTTTGGTGAAAATATACAGAAATATGCAGGGCACACCTGGATGAAATTGCCGTAATTGGAATATTTCTGCACGCTGACAACAGACAAATTTGAAAAAACAAGGGCCTGAAGAGGGAAAAACAGCCCTCTTCAGGCTCTTGATTTTCTTCGGAAAACGACAGAACTGACGGAAACCTTGCGGGAGAGGATA
>CAMELY010000132.1 GCA_945926565.1 uncultured Clostridia bacterium
CCCACCTCCTTCTGCTCCAGGGTGCCGTAGAGCTTCCACTGGGCCTCCACCCCCTTGCCCTGGAGAAAGACCGCCATGGGCTGGCACTGGGGGGCCAGAAAGTCGTTGGGGGCGCTGACCAGATAAGCGGGGGGATAATTGGCCTCGATATGGCCCATGACGTCCAATTGTTCCCCATAAATGGTGGGATCCGGCCCCAGATAGTCCCGGGCCATGGGGGCCAGGGAGCTCTTCAGCATCCAGTCGTCCAGCCGGTACATGCCGCAGTTGAGCCCCACCGCAGCCAGCCGGAAGGTGGGGAGCTCCAGCCCCAGCAGCCTGGCGTAGTCGGGGCTCGCCCAGGCGGCGGCGTACTGGCTGGCCAGCTGGGCCCCGGCGGAGTCCCCTACCAGAAAGACGTTATTTATGTCAACTTCAAGCTCCTCCGCGTGGGCGCACAGCCAGGTGAGCAGGGCGTTGGTGTCCTCCAGGGGGGCGGGATAGCGGAACTCCGGGGCCAGCCGGTAGTTGAAGTTGACCACGGCGAAGCCCCGCCGGGCCAGATCCATGCAGTAGAACTGGTAGACCTCCTTGCTCCCGTAGAAGTAGCCCCCGCCGTGGATGCTGACGATGACGGGCAGCGGCCCCGCCGCCCCCTTGGGACGGTAGAGATCCAGCCGGTTCCAGACCCCGCCGCCGGCGTAGGACAGGTCGTCCCGGCGGAGCACCTCCTCCGGGGCGGTCAGACCCTGATCCCGGCGGGCATCGCTTTTCGCCCACTGGCGGCGGAGGGCCTTCACCCGGAGGGGGACGGGATACTGCCCCTTGGGCCGGCTCCAGGTCAGACGGAGGGAAGAGAGATTCATCACAGTCAGCTCCTTTGCGCAGGCGGCGGGGGCCTCCCTGCGGGACAGCCCCTGAAATCGTTTTTCTCATCATACCAGCAGCCGGGGCGGAAGGCAAGGGGGCTTTCGGCGAAAAGCCCAACAAATCCCCCTTCTCTCCCGCCGGAGCGCACGCATTCTACAAAAATCCGGATTTATCACCTGTATATTTTTTATTTCTGAAAATCGTCTTGTTGAAATATCCTGTAAAATAAGAAAATTATAAAGATTATCACAAAAATAGTATAGAATATAGTCTATACTTCGTTCTTTCTTGCGTCTCAAACTTTAGTGTGCTAAACTAACAGGCAAGTTCCTGAAAAGAGAGGGTCTGTTATGACACAAGAAAAGATTTGCATCCTGATTGCCATTGTGCTGTACCTGGGCTTTATGCTCTATCTGGGCGCCCGGTACAGCCGACAGAACAAGAGCACCGACGACTTCTATCTGGGGGGCCGGCGGCTGGGCCCTCTGGTCACCGCCATGAGCGCCGAGGCCTCGGACATGTCCTCCTGGCTGCTGATGGGCCTGCCCGGCGTGGCCTACCTCTCCGGCGTCTGTGAGCCGTTCTGGACGGCTCTGGGCCTGGGGGTGGGCACCTACCTGAACTGGAAGATCGTGGCCAAGCGGCTGCGCCACTACTCGGAGGAGGTAAACGCCGTCACCGTCCCCGCCTTCTTTGACAAGCGCTTCCAGGACGGCAGCCACCTGCTCATGGGCATCGCCGCCATCGTCATCGTCGTCTTCTTCGTCCCCTACACCGCCTCCGGCTTCAACGCCTGCGGCACCCTGTTCTCCTCCCTGTTCGGGGTGGACTACAAGGTGGCCATGATTGTCTCCGCCGTGGTCATCGTGGGCTACACCGCCCTGGGCGGCTTCACGGCGGCCTCCACCACCGACTTTGTCCAGTCCATCGTCATGAGCGTGGCCCTGATCGCCGTCCTCTGCTTCGGCATCGGGGTGGTAGGGGGTCCCGGCGCGGTGCTGGACAACGCCACCGCCCTGGACGGCTATCTCTCCCTGACCCAGAGCTTTGACGCGGCCTCCGGCTCCGCCGCCTCCTACGGCGGGGTGCTGGGCATCGTCTCCACCCTGGCCTGGGGCCTGGGCTACTTCGGCATGCCCCACATCCTGCTCCGGTTCATGGCCATCCGGGACCCCAAGGAGATCAAGATCTCCCGCCGGGTGGGCACTGTCTGGGTGTTCATCGCCATGGGCGTGGCCATTCTCATCGGCATGACCGGCCTGGCCATGACCGACGCCGGGGCGCTGGCTGACCTGACCGTCAACGGCTCCACCTCCGCCCAGCGGGCCATCATTGAGATCGCCAACCTGCTCTCCACCCACGGCATTCTCCCCGCCCTCATCGCCGGCGTGGTCATGGCCGGCATCCTGGCCTGCACCATGTCCACCTGCGACAGCCAGCTGCTGGCCGCCTCCTCCTCGGTCTCGGAGGACATCCTCCAGGGCCTGTTCAAGCTCAAGCTCTCCCCCAAGGCCAATCTGGTCATCGCCCGGGTCACCCTGGTGCTCATCTCGGTGTTCGCCGCCCTCTGGGCCCGGGAGGAGGGCTCCGTCTTCCACATCGTCTCCTTCGCCTGGGCGGGCTTCGGCGCCGCCTTCGGCCCGGTGGTGCTGTGCGCCCTGTTCTGGAAGCGCACCAACCGCTGGGGCGCTCTGGCCGGCATGGTCGGCGGCGGCGCGATGGTGTTTGTCTGGAAGTACCTGATCGCTCCTCTGGGCGGCGTCTTCGCCATCTATGAGCTGCTTCCCGCCTTCCTGATCGGCCTGCTGCTGTGCGTGGTGGTCAGCCTGGTCACCCCCGCCCCCAAGCAGGAGATTCTCGCCCAGTTTGAGGACGTGGTTCGGATGGACAAGGAAGAGCAGTAATCAGTCAATTGCCGTGCTTCGGCCCGCCCCGGCGTGATTGCGCCGGGGCGGGCTGTTACCTTGCTTCAGATTGGCAGGTTTCGGAACATGGCTCCCTCCCCGAGGGAGCTGTCGCCGCAAGGCGACTGAGGGAGTCGCCCCCGGCGCAATCCAAATTTTTGCAAAGCCTTTGTCGATTCCCGGAAAATGTATTTTGTTTGTCCAACTCCGGCAATTGACAAACACTGGCGCGGGGCGCACTCCTTCCGTCTGCCCTTCGGGCAGCCACCTCCCTCAAAGAGGGAGGCTTGGCCCCTGCAAGGAACAACATCAGCGGTTCTATCGCCAACCCCTCCCCCTCTTTCTCCTTGCATCCCAAAAGAAACCATGCTATACTATCATCGAAAACTGAATTGCGTGCGGGGAGCTCGTGTACCGGGCTGAGAGGGCGTTGAGAGCGCCGACCCGAAACCTGATTTGGGTAATGCCAACGGAGGGACACAACTGCTTGCGATCTGACTGCGCCGCCCGAACCGGGTGACGCAGTTTCGTTTTGCCCGCCCGCGCGGGCTGCGGTCCATTGGGGGCACCACCTTGGGCCGCATTACAAAAGTCATGCTGAAACAAGAAAGGAGCTTTACTACCATGAAAACAGCATTGACCATCGCCGGAAGCGATTCCAGCGGAGGCGCCGGGATTCAGGCCGATATCAAGACGATGACCGCCAACGGCGTATACGCCATGAGCGCCGTCACCGCCCTGACCGCCCAGAACACTACCGGCGTCACCAGCATCCTGGAGGCCACCCCCTCCTTCCTCAAAGACCAGCTCGACGCCGTCTTTACCGACATCTTCCCCGACGCGGTGAAGATCGGCATGGTCTCCTCTGCCGGGCTGATCTCGGTCATCGCCCAGGCCCTCAGGCAGTATCAGGCGAAAAACATCGTAGTCGACCCGGTGATGGTGGCCACCAGCGGCGCCAAGCTGATCTCCGACGACGCGATTGACACCCTGAAAGCAGCATTGCTCCCCCTGGCCGACCTGCTCACCCCCAACATCCCCGAGGCGGAGGTGCTCTCCGGGC
This sequence comes from uncultured Clostridia bacterium, assembly GCA_945926565.1. Classification (GTDB taxonomy): domain Bacteria; phylum Bacillota; class Clostridia; order Oscillospirales; family Oscillospiraceae; genus Onthomonas. The sequence goes on from CAMELY010000132.1 coordinate 3,817, forward strand.
TGACCATCGCCTGCCCCGCCGACATGGAGCGGGCCGCCCGGGTCATCAGCGAGACCTACGGCTGCGCCGTCCTCTGCAAGGGGGGCCACGACCTGAACGACGCCAACGACCTGCTCTGCCAGGACGGCAAGTTCACCTGGTTCAAGGGCCGCCGCATCGACAACCCCAACACCCACGGCACCGGCTGCACCCTCTCCAGCGCCATCGCCTCCAA
>CAMELY010000133.1 GCA_945926565.1 uncultured Clostridia bacterium
CCGCCGTCTTTCCGAGGGCGACGGTGTCCTGCCGGTAGGTGGTCAGGCCGGGCTTGACCACCTGGGAGAGATAGATGCCGTCATATCCAACCACTGAGATATCCTCCGGAATTGACAGCCCTGCCTCGGATATGGCATTGTAGCCGCCCAGGGAGGAGAAATCGTCCGGAAAGAAAATGCAGGTGGGAGGCACCGGCAAAGCCAACAGCTCCCGGGTGAGGCGGGCACAACGGTCGGCATCGTGATAAGCGGATTCCCGGACGTATTCATCCGGAATCTCCAGTCCCAGCTCCTCGCAGGCCCGGTAAAAGCCTGCCAGCCGGTTTTCAGTCACTGAGGTGCGTTCGCCATGGATAAAAGCGATTCGCCGGTGCCCTGCACGGAATACATAATGTACCAGCGCCTCTGTTCCGCTGACATTGTCGGAGAGGACAGCCATACGGTTGTTAAAGGTGTGGTCGATGGTGACCACCGGAATACTGCTGCTCACCAGCTCCAGAACCTGCGGATCGTAGAAGTTGACACAGGCAATGACAACACCGTCCACATTCCGGTATCTGCAATGGTTTAAGTAGGTGGTGGGCTTTTTGCCGATGTTGTGGTTAATAAAGGTGATGTCGTAGCCGTGAGCCTCTGCCGCCACCTTGAAGCTGTCCAGCACGGCGGAGAAGTATTCGTGAGCCAGGCCGCTCTGCCGTTCATCTACGAAGAGGACACCCAGGTTGTAGGTTCGGTCAGTCTTGAGGGCCCGGGCAGCCGAGTTGGGGAGGTAGCCCATCTCATCGGCTATTTTGCGGATGCGGTCCCGGGTGGCCTGTCCGATGTCGCTGTGGCCGTTGAGCGCCTTGCTCACCGTGGCGACTGAGACGCCGCAGCGCTGGGCAATGTCCTTGAGCGCAACCATATCCTTCTGTGCCTCCTCTGCCGCGTCTCATTTGCGGGGATGGGGCTGGGGGTGAGAAACGGTTTCCTTAATCGTTTTCGTGAGATTAGTATAGCGCTGATTCCACAAAAAAGCAAGAGTGACTTTTGAATAATTGTCTAAAAGTGCTGAAATTTGGAGGAGTGGACAAAATGAAAAGGTGGTTTTTATGCAAAACGTCCATATTTTGGGCGCAGATTGGTGCGAAAAACAGTCTGGTCGAGTCCGAAACACCAAACTGTTTTGGAAAAAGCGGTTCTATATTTGACTAAAAAACGAATATCGGGCGGTCATATCAGAAAATTTTGAAAATCTATTGCAATTTTTGTGGGAATCCAGTATTGTATTACCATCAAGATCTGTGCTGATCCGACCTTAATCGTTTTCGAAAAAGTAACCATCCGCGAGACAGAAGATGAAAGGATGAATGCCATGAAATACGGCCATTTTGATGATGCGGCCCGGGAATATGTAATCGACACGCCCCGTACGCCGCTGCCGTGGATCAACTATCTGGGCAGTGAGGATTTTTTCAGTCTGGTGTCCAATACCGGAGGGGGCTACAGCTTTTATCGGGACGCCCGCCTGCGTCGGCTGACCCGCTACCGGTATAACAGCTCTCCCCTGGACGGAGACGGCCACCGGATTTACATTAAGGATGGCTCTGTGGTCTGGAATCCGGGTTGGCGGCCCACGCAGACGCCTCTGGACCGGTATACCTGCCGCCATGGCCTGGGCTATACCGTGTTGGAGGGAGAGAAGGACGGAGTGACCGCCCGGCAGGAGCTCTTTGTGCCCCAGGGGGACGCCTGCGAGATCGACCGGCTGACAGTCTCCAATGGGAGCGACCGGGTGAAGGAGCTGGATCTGTTCAGCTATGTGGAGTTCTGCCTTTGGGACGCCATGGACGACAGCTCCAACTTCCAGCGCAATTACAGCACCGGCGAGGTGGAGGTGGTGGGCAGCGCCATTTACCACAAGACGGAGTACCGGGAGCGCCGGAATCACTACGCCGTATTCTGGGCCAACTGCCCGGTAGACAGCTTTGATACCAGCCGGGACGCCTTCTGCGGCCTGTATAACGGCCCGGAGCGGCCGGAGGCGGTGGAGCGGGGCCGCTGCTCTGACAGCATTGCCCACGGATGGGCTCCGGTGGGCGCTCATCACATTCATGTGACCCTGCAGCCCGGAGAGCAGAAAACCGTGATTTTCGGCCTGGGTTATCTGGAAAATCCCCAGGAGGAAAAGTGGACGGCTCCCGGCGTCATCAACAAGACCCGGGCAGAGGCCATGATGGCCCGGTACGCCGACGACAGCCAGGTGGACGCGGCGCTGGAGACCCTGAGCCGGCACTGGGACAGCCTGCTGAGCAGCTGGCAGCTCCAGTCCCCGGACGATAAGCTGAACCGGATGGTGAATATCTGGCACCAGTACCAGTGCATGGTCACATTTAATATGAGCCGCAGCGCCAGCTTTTACGAGAGCGGCATGGGCCGGGGCATGGGCTTCCGGGACTCCTGCCAGGATCTGCTGGGCTTTGTGCACATGGTGCCGGAGCGGGCGAGGGGCCGGATTCTGGACATCGCAGCCACGCAGTTTGAGGACGGCAGTGCCTATCATCAGTACCAGCCTCTGACCAAAAAGGGGAACAGTGACATCGGCAGCGGCTTCAATGACGATCCCCTCTGGCTGATTGCCGGTACCTCCGCCTATCTGAAGGAGACGGGGGACTGGGGCGTTCTGGAGGAGCCGGTGGCCTTTGACAACGACCTGTCCAAGGCTCAGCCGCTGATGGAGCATCTGCGCCGCAGCTTCCAATATACCGTCACCCATCTGGGCCCTCACGGACTGCCCCTGATCGGCCGGGCGGACTGGAACGACTGCCTCAACCTGAACTGCTTCTCCGAGCATCCGGGAGAGAGCTTCCAGATCTCCGGTCCCAGTGAGGGCCCGGTGGCGGAGAGCGTGTTCATTGCCGGTATGTTTGTCAAGTACGGCGGTGAGTACGCCGATATCTGCGAGCATCTGGGGCTCAAGGACGAAGCGGCCCAGGCCCGGACGGAGGTTGCCAGAATGGAGCAGGTGACGCTGGACGCCGGCTGGGACGGAGACTGGTTCCTCCGGGCCTATGACGCCTTCAGTCAGCCGGTGGGCAGCCACCTGTGCGATGAGGGTCAGATTTTTATCGAGCCTCAGGGCATGTGCGTCATGGCAGGGCTGGGCGTCCAGTCCGGCCAGGCGGCCCGGGCGCTGGAGAGTGTTCAGGAGCGGCTGGATACGAAATACGGCATTGTGCTGCTCCAGCCCGCCTACACCACTTACCGACTCAATTTGGGCGAGGTGTCCAGCTATCCTCCCGGCTATAAGGAGAATGCCGGCATCTTCTGCCACAACAACCCCTGGATTTCCTGCGCCGAGGCGGTGCTGGGACACGGAAACCGGGCCTTTGAGGTCTATCGCAAGACCTGCCCCGCCTATGTGGAGGAGATCAGCGAGATTCACCGCACCGAGCCCTATGTCTACAGCCAGATGATCGCCGGAAAGGACGCTGCCACCTTTGGTGAGGCCAAGAACAGCTGGCTCACCGGTACGGCGGCCTGGACCTTTGTCAACGTCAGCCAGTATCTGCTGGGCATCCAGCCTACCCTGGACGGACTCCGGGTAGAGCCCTGCATCCGGTCGGATCTGTCCGGCTATGCCGTCACCCGGCGCTATCGGGGGGCGGAGTATCACATTGTGGTAGACAATGCCGCCGGGGCGCAGCACGGCGTGGCGTCTATGACGGTGGACGGCCGGGCCGCTGCAGGCAATCTGATCCCGCTGGCGCCTGCGGGCAGCCGGGTGGAGATCCGGGTCACGCTGGGCTGAGCCGCAAAATGATAAAAAAGCGCCATCCGAAGTGTCCTGCTTCGGATGGCGTTTTGTGTTCTGTTCAGTTTGTTTCAAAAATCCAGCGGAAAACGCTGGTTTTCTCTGCTGATCTGCTTCAGAATCCCGTCCTGAATCAGATAGGCCTCCCCGCGCAGCTCCTCTTTGCCGTTCCGGCCCAGGAGATAGCTGCCGTCCGGCAGGGCGTAGAACCGGCGGCCCATACTG
>CAMELY010000134.1 GCA_945926565.1 uncultured Clostridia bacterium
GACGTGCTGGGCCGGTATCATCCCCACGGCGACGCCTCGGTCTACGACGCCATGGTGCGTCTGGCCCAGGATTTCTCCATGCGCTATCCCCTGGTGGACGGCCACGGCAACTTCGGCTCCATCGACGGCGACCCCCCTGCCGCCTACCGTTACACCGAGGCCAGAATGTCCCGCATCTCCGACGAGATGCTCCGGGACATTGAGAAGGACACGGTGGACTGGGATCCCAACTTTGACGAGAGCCGGAAGGAGCCCCGTGTGCTCCCCAGCCGGTTCCCCAACCTGCTGGTCAACGGCTCCTCCGGCATCGCCGTGGGCATGGCCACCAATATCCCGCCCCACAACCTGCGGGAGGTCATCGACGCCGCCATCTGCGTGCTGGACGATCCCAACGCCACCCTGGGCGACCTGATGGAGCACGTCAAAGGCCCCGATTTCCCCACCCGGGGCATTATTATGGGCCGCTCCGGCATCCGGGCCGCCTACGCCACCGGCCGGGGCAGAATCGTGGTCCGGGCCCGGCACGAGTTTGAGGAGTTCGGCAAGGACCGCACCCGCATCATCATCACCGAGCTGCCCTACCAGGTGAACAAGCGGATGCTGATCAAGAACATGGCGGAGCAGGTGGAGGACAAGCGGCTGGAGGGCATCTCCGACCTCCGGGACGAGTCCGACCGCAACGGCATGCGCATCGTCATCGAGCTCAAGCGGGACGCCAATCCCCAGGTGGTGCTCAACCGGCTGTTTGCCCAGACCCAGCTCCAGACCACCTTCGCCATCAATATGCTGGCCCTGGTGGACAACCAGTCCCAGCCCAAGATTCTCTCCCTGAGGCACATCCTGGACGAGTATATCGCCTTCCAGGAGGAGCTGATCATCCGCCGGACAAAGTTTGACCTGAAAAAGGCCCAGGAGCGTGCCCACCTGCTGGAGGGCCTGCTCATCGCTCAGGACAACATTGACGAGGTCATCAAGATCATCCGGGAGTCCTACAACGACGCCAGGGAGAACTTGATGAAGCGGTTCGGCCTGGACGAGATTCAGGCCCAGGCCATTCTGGATATGCGCCTCAAGGCGCTGCAGGGGCTGGATCGGGAGAAGCTGGAGAACGAGTATCAAGAGCTGGAGGAGCGGATTGCCTACTACAAGCGGCTGCTGGAGGACGAGGAGCTGCTGCGCCAGACCCTGAAGGACGAGCTCACCGCCATCCGGGACAAGTACGGCGACGACCGTATTACCGAGATCCAGGATGTGGAGGATGAGATCGACATTGAGGATCTGATTGAGGAGGAGGACAGCGTCTTTACCCTGTCCCACGCCGGCTATATCAAGCGCACTCCCGTCTCCGCCTACCGGGCCCAGAAGCGGGGCGGCAAGGGCGTCAACGCCCAGACCCTCCGGGAGGAGGACTATGTGGAGACCCTCTTCACCTGCTCCACCCATGACCTGATTCTCTTCTTCACCAACACCGGCAAGGTGCACCGGAGAAAGGGCTATCAGATCCCTGAGGCCAACCGCACCGCCAAGGGCACCAATCTGGTCAATATTCTGCCCCTGGAGCCGGGGGAGAAGGTCACCGCCATGATCCACTGCCGGGAGTTCTCCGAGGAGGAGTATCTGGTGCTGGCCACCCGCAACGGCACGGTGAAACGGATCACCATGAAGAGCATCGATACCGCCCGAAAGGCGGGCATCCGGGCCATTACCCTGGACGAGGGAGACGATCTGATCGCCGTCCGCCGCACCCACGGCAGCCAGGAGATTCTCCTGGCCACCCACGACGGCATGGCCATCCGGTTCTCGGAAAACGACGTCCGGTGCATGGGCCGGGACGCTGTGGGCGTCCGGGGCATTAAGCTCCGGGAGGGGGACTATGTGGTGGGCGCCGAGATCGCCAGCCACGGGGACGCCCTGCTCACCATTACGGAAAACGGCTACGGCAAGCGCACCCTGGTGCCGGAGTACAGCGTCCAGAACCGGGGCGGCTACGGTTTGAAGAACTACAACATCACCCCCAAGACCGGCTCTGTAGTCGCTACCGCCATCGTCTATGAGACGGATGACGTGCTGATTATCTCGGACGACGGCACCATTATCCGCACCAAGGCGGACGGGATCAGCGTCTACGGCCGGGTGACCCAGGGCGTCCGGGTGATGACTGTGGCCGACGGGGTCAAGGTCATCTCCCTGGCCAAGGCCCGGCTGGATGAGAACGGGGAGGAGAGCCTGACCGGCGAGGACGATCAGGAATAAGTCCCGGAATCAGAGAGAAAACCCATCGGGAGGTCGACCTCCCGATGGGAATCTTTCTTTTTCTCAGACCGCGTATGCTATATTGAAACGATCTGCTGCGTTTTGCGGTAGGGCGGGGGCTTACCCCCGCCGAAAGGAGAGAAAACGTGAAAACAGTAACGCTATATACCGACGGCGCCTGTGAGGCCGAAAAAGCAAAGCGCCGGGGACGCTTTGCAGGCCGAGTGGAAATCCGGTGCGGAGCACCAACTGCGCAGGCGGCGGCGGAAGGAGAGAAAACGTGAAAACAGTAACCTTGTATACCGACGGCGCCTGCTCCGGCAACCCGGGGCCCGGAGGCTGGGCGGCGATTCTGCTCTACGGGGACTTTAAAAAGGAGCTCTCCGGGGGAGAGAAGAGCACTACCAACAACCGGATGGAGCTGACCGGGGTCATCCGGGGCCTGGAGGCGCTGAATCAGCCCTGCACAGTGGAGCTGTACTCCGACTCTAAATATGTGATTGACGCCCTGGAAAAGGGCTGGGCCAAGGGGTGGCAGAGACGGGGCTGGGTGAAGAGCGACAAAAAGCCGGCCCTGAATCCCGACCTCTGGCAGCGGCTGCTGGAGCTGTGCGACTATCACACGGTGAATCTCCACTGGGTCAAGGGACACGCCAGCAATCCATACAACAACCGGTGCGACGAGTTGGCGGTGGCGGAGTGGAAGAAGCTGCGGTGAGAAACGAGACGGGCGATTCATGAATCGCCCCTACGATGACATCGCAGACTGGTAGGGGCCGTTCACGAACGGCCCGTCCTCTTCACGGAAAAGGAAAATACACGCAGCGGCCTGCATGTACAGGTACGCTGCGTGTATTTTTTCTTGATCTGGCTCAGATCCGCGCCACGCCGGTATCCCGGGCGGCCTGGGCCACGGCGGAGGAGACGGCGCCCCGCACCCGCTCATCGAAGGCGTAGGGGAGGATATACTCAGGATTCAGCTCCTCCTCGCTGACCAGACCGGCCAGGGCCTCGGCGGCGGCCAGCTTCATGGCGTCGTTAATGTCGCTGGCCCGGACGTCAAAGGCGCCCCGGAAGATACCGGGGAAGGCAAGGACGTTGTTGATCTGGTTGGGGAAGTCGGAGCGGCCGGTGCCCACCACGGCGGCCCCGGCGGAGAGGGCCACGTCGGGCAGAATCTCCGGGGTGGGGTTGGCCATGGGGAAGAGAATGGCGCCGGGGGCCATGGTCTTGACCATCTCGGCGGTCACCATGCCGGGGGCGGAGACGCCGATGAACACGTCGGCTCCCACCAGCATCTCGGCCAGAGAGCCGGCCTTCTTCTCCCGGTTGGTAAAGGCGGCGATCTCCCGCTTGGCGTCGTTCAGGCCCTCCCGGCCCTCGTAGATGGCGCCCTTCCGGTCACACATAATGACGTTGTGCAAACCCCGGGCCCGGAGCAGCTTGATGATGGCGATGCCCGCGGCGCCGGCGCCGCAGGTGACCACCTTGATATCCTCCATCCGCTTGCCCACGATCTTCAGGGCGTTGGTCAGTGCGGCCAGCACCACCACGGCGGTGCCGTGCTGGTCGTCGTGGAAGACGGGAATGTCGCAGCGCTCCTTCAGCTTGCGCTCGATCTCAAAGCAGCGGGGAGCGGAGATGTCCTCCAGGTTGATGCCACCAAAGGAGCCGGCCAGCAGGGCCACGGTGTTGACGATCTCGTCCACGTCATGGCTGC
>CAMELY010000135.1 GCA_945926565.1 uncultured Clostridia bacterium
AGCACCCCCATGAGGCAGAGGGCAACCGAGAGCAGGATGTAAACTCCCCCCTGCAGGTACTTCCCCGTCTCCAGCAGGGGGACCGCCTCCAGGGAGAAGGTGGAAAAGGTGGTGAAGCCGCCGCAGAACCCGGTTTTCCAGAACAAAGTCTGCTCCGATCCCAGGGCGGGAATGTGGCCGGAGAGGCCTACCACCAGTCCGATGAGCGCCGCCCCCAGCAGATTGGTGAGCAGGGTCTTCACCGGGAAAGCCCCGCCCAGGGGCAGGAGGGTCATGGCATACCGGAGGGCAGCCCCCAGGCCGCCGCCCAGGGCAACCAGCAGAAAGGATTTCATCGTCTTCTCACCTCATCACCGCTTCTGCCACCCGGATACCGTCCACAGCGGCACTCATGATGCCTCCAGCATACCCGCACCCCTCGCCGCAGGGATAGATGCCCCGGACGCTGGCCTGGAAGGTATCGTCCCGCAGAATCCGGAGGGGGGAGGAGGAGCGGGTCTCGATGCCGGTGAGCACCGCCTCGGGACAGGCGAAGCCGTGGACCTTCCGGTCCAGCACCGGCAGCGCCCCCCGGAGGGTTTCCGCCACATAGTCAGGGAGGCACAGCCCCACATCCGTCCAGGTCACCCCGGGCCGGTAGGTGGGCCGAATCGCTCCGCCCGCTTTAGAGGGCCGCTTCTGAAGAAAATCTCCCACCAGCTGGGCGGGGGCGTGGAAGTTTCGTCCGCCCAGCTCGTAGGCCGCCGCCTCCCACTGGCGCTGGAAGCGGACGCCGGCCAGTGGGTCTGTCCCCGGATAGTCCGCCGGGTTCACCCCCACCAGGAAACCGCCGTTGATATTCTCCCCGTCCCGGGCCCGGTAGCTCATGCCGTTGGTCACCAGATGCCCCGGCTCCGAGGCGGAGGCCACCACCACCCCTCCGGGACAGACGCAGAAGGAAAAGGCGCTGCGGCCCTCCGGCAGGTGGCAGGCCAGATGGTAATCGCTGGGGGGCAGCCTGTCCCAGGCGGGGCCGTACTGGGCCCTGCTGATAGCCTGCTGGTGGTGCTCGATGCGCACGCCGACGGCAAAGGGCTTGGGCTCCATGGTGAGACCGCACTCCGACAGCATGGCGAAGGTGTCCCGGGCGGAGTGGCCTGGAGCCAGAATCAGCCGCTCCGCCGCCAGCGTCTCCCTTCCGTTGGGGCCGGTGACCTCGACGCCGGTCAGACGGCCCCCCTCCATGCGCAGACCGGTGAGGGCGGTCTCAAACCGCACCTCGCAGCCCAGGCGGAGCAGTTCTTCCCGGATAGCCGCCACCACCCGGCGCAGGACGTCAGTGCCCACATGGGGCCGGAAGGACCAGGCCACGTCGGCGGGGGCCCCCATCTCCACCATGGTGTCCAGCACGGCGGAGATGCGAGGGTCGTGGGTGCCGGTGGTCAGCTTGCCGTCGGAGAAGGTGCCCGCGCCGCCCTCGCCGAACTGGACGTTGGAGCGGGGGTCTAACGCGCCCGTCTCCCAGAACCGCTCCACGTCCCGCTGCCGCTGCTCCACCGGACGGCCCCGCTCCAGCACCAGGGAGGGGATCCCCGCCCGGGCCAGGAAGAGGGCGGCAAAGAGGCCGGCAGGGCCCATGCCCACCACCACAGGGCGGGGCCCCGTCCAGGGCCTGGTCTCGGGGAACTGATAAGGCGTTTTCTCCAGCCGCTTTACCGACTTGTCCGCCCGTCTCAGCACCGACTGCTCGTCAGATACCCGGACATTCACGGTGCAGACCAGGTGGAGATCCCCCTTTTTCCGGGCGTCGATGGACTGCTTGACCAATTGCAGCTCCTGAAGCGCTCCCCGGCTCACCCGGAGCAGCTTGGCCGCCTTTTTCTCCAGGGCGTCCTGATCCGCCTCCAGGGGCAGGCGAAGGTTGTTGATTTGCAGCATCTTTTCTCACCTATCCTCAAAACAGTCCCAAAGGATGGGAACTGCCGGTCAAAACGAAAGTTAAGCGGTTTTAGTGTACCATAGTTCCGGTCTTTTTTCCACCGGCGGCGCATACCTTTTTCCAGAGGTGATTTACGTTGGTGGGATACATCCATTTTACCGGCCGCCGGGGCCGGGTGCAGCTCTGGCGGCACGAGGCCCTGGGGCTCACCGTCTGGGAGGCCCGGCTCCCCGGCACAGAGGAGAGCCGCCTGGCCCGGCGGCGCATGGCAAAGGGTCTGGACAGGCTGGAGGGGACAGGCTGCCGACGGCTGCTCTCCCCCTGTCCCCTGGTTCCCTACTACCCCCTGGTACACACCCGGAGCCTGTGGCAGGCGGTGGCCGCCCCGCTCGCCCTGGCCGCCCTCCGGGAGATGGGACTGGAACCCCGGCAGGCGGTGGTGGCCCTCCATGGGGAGCGGATGACCCGGAGCTATGTCCGCACCTGCGTCCTGCTGGCACGGGAGGTGAAGGCCCTGTCCCTCTCTCTGGAGCGGGAGGAGACCTTCTGCTGGGATCTCCAGCGGGAGCTGGGGCTGCCCCTGGTGGAGGGAGCGGGGGCGGTGACCCTCTCCTTTCTCCCCGGGGTGGCCCGGCCCGCCTATTTCCCCCTGGGGGACGAGGACCCGTCGGTGCCCGGCTTCCGGCCCTTTCTCCCCGGGCTGGAGCTGCCCCCGGACTGCCCGGAGCTGCCGGTGCTGGCCGCCCTGCTGGAGGCGGGGCGGCTGCCCCTGGCGGAGGTACAGATGCTCCCGCCCCCTCCGGCCCGGGAAGCGGCAGGGCGGCTGCCCGCGCGCTCCGGCCCGGCCCGGCCGCCGTTTTCCGTCTGACGGTTCCACTTTTTCCTTGACATCCCGGGAAAAACCGCATATACTGATTCAATAATGTACCATTATGCCATTTCGGCCGGGGCGACAGTTGACAAATCTCTGCCGCTCGGGACGAAAATGGAGTATTTTATTGACTTTTATCTGAAGAAAGGTGATTTTTCATGGCAAATCCCGTGAAGCTGACTCCTGCCCGTCTGAAAGAGCTGCAGGATGAAATGGTATGGATGAAGACGGTCCGAGAGAACGAAGTGGCCGACATGATCAAGGAGGCCCGTTCCTTCGGCGACCTGTCCGAAAACAGCGAGTACGACGAGGCGAAGAACGAGCAGGGCCGTCTGTTCTCCCGGGAGGCAGAGGTGCAGGCCATTCTGGACAACTATATCCTCATTGAGGAGGACGCCTCTGACGACACTGTCATCAGCCTGGGCTGCACCGTCACCGTGCTGGATCTGGAGCTGGACGAGGAGGAGGAGTACCGCATTGTGGGCTCCCAGGAGGCCGACCCCATGAACGGCCGCATCTCCGAGGAGTCCCCCTTCGGCAAGGCCCTGATGGGCAAGGAAGTGGGCGACGAGGTCACCGTAGAGGCCCCCATGGGCAGCCTCTCCTACCGGGTGGTCAACATCGCCGTCAACCGCTGACCCATTCTGATCAATCTAAAGAGGATAGAGAGATTATGGCAAAGAAGAATTTTAACCCCGACGAGGGAAAGAGCGTCAACGAGCTGCTCCAGATCCGCCGGGATAAGCTGACCGCCCTCCAGGAGGCGGGCGCCGACCCCTTCCAGGTCACCAAGTACGATGTGGACACCCACGCCCAGGAGATCAACGACCAGTTTGACCGGCTGGAGGGCTCCATCGTCTCGGTGGCCGGCCGTCTGATGAGCAAGCGGGGCATGGGCAAGGTCTCCTTCTGCGACCTGCAGGACGGCTCCGGCCGGGTGCAGCTCTACGTCCGCAAGGATCTGGTGGGCGAAGAGACCTACACCTGGTTTAAAAAGTGCGACATCGGCGACATCATCGGCGTCCGCGGCGAGGTCTTCCGCACCGAGAAGGGGCAGATCTCCGTCCGGGCCAGTGAGGTCACCCTGCTGTCCAAGAGCCTGCTCCCCCTGCCGGAGAAGTTCCACGGCCTCACCGACAAGGAGCTGCGCTACCGCCAGCGGTATGTGGA
>CAMELY010000136.1 GCA_945926565.1 uncultured Clostridia bacterium
CGATGAAGCCTGCCACGAACAGGTTCACGGGGCAGTTGAACAGCTCCTGAGGAGTGCCGATCTGGTTGACATAGCCGTCCTTCATGATGACGATCCGGTCGCCCAGGGTCATGGCCTCGGTCTGGTCATGGGTGACGTACATGAAGGTGGTGTCGATCCGCTTGCGCAGCTTGATGATCTCAGCACGCATCTGGTTACGCAACTTGGCGTCCAGGTTGGACAGAGGCTCGTCCATCAGGAACACCTTGGGCTCACGGACGATAGCACGGCCGATAGCCACACGCTGACGCTGGCCGCCGGACAGAGCCTTGGGCTTACGATCCAGGTACTGGGTGATGTCCAGAATCTCAGCAGCCTCGTTGACCTTGCGGTCGATCTCATCCTTGGGAACCTTCTTCAGCTTCAGAGCGAAGGCCATGTTCTCACGGACGGTCATGTGAGGATACAGAGCGTAGTTCTGGAAGACCATGGCGATGTCGCGGTCCTTGGGGGCCACGTCGTTGACCAGACGGTCGCCGATGTACAGCTCGCCCTCGGAGATCTCCTCCAGGCCGGCCACCATACGCAGGGTGGTGGACTTGCCGCAGCCGGAGGGGCCGACCAGGACGATGAATTCCTTGTCCTTGATCTCCAGGTTGACGTCATGGACGGCGGTCACCTTGTTGTCGTAGATCTTCTTCAGGTTTTTCAGAGTAACAGTTGCCATGTGTTCGGACTCTGACAGAAATGCCTCTGCAAATCTGCCTCAGGGCTGCGTGCTTTATCGCAGTCCCATTGCGACAGGTCTCCACACTGCCGCACCGCGAGCCATGCGGAAAAGTTTGACCTCCTCTTTGGATGTACGCCGGCCATATCGTGGAGTGGCGCGGCGCCATGGAAATAAATATATTTTGGAGCAGGGCTCCAGAATACCATGGTGAGCCGGGCAGACCCTTCTACCCATTTTTGTTTATCATACCGGAAAATGCCGCCAGCGTCAAGAGAAAATTGGGAAAATTGGGCGGAAACTTTATGAGGAAAGTTGTGAACCTCGGAGACAGTACGCGCTCTGGCGTTTCTGCCCTGTTTCTGCCGACAGAAGGAAGAGCGGAAGGATAGATCACTTTCCTGTTTACAGCCCCGGCCCCTTATTGTAAAATGGTAACAGAAGTGCGGGCGGGAGACCGCCATGACGATCAGGCAGGAGGAACGGGATATGAAATGGAAAAACTGGCTGGCGGGACTGCTGGCTTTGACAATGCTGCTGGGGCTGACCGGCTGCGGCGGCGGAGAGCAGTTCAACACCGAAAAGCTCACCGTCTGGATCTGGGACGAAGCTCAGAAGGAGACCTGGGAGACGCTGGCCCAGACCTGGTCGGAGAAAAACTATGTCGAGGTAGAGTTCGTGGTCAAAAACCAGGAGACCTATTGGTCAGAGCTGGCGAAAGGCGCGCCCCCTGATATCCTCTGGGTGGACAGCGGCCACGCCCAGGACTGCATCGCAGCCGGGCATCTGCGCTCCCTGGACGAGTATCTGGACAAGGATCGCACCATCCAGCTGAAGAACTACCACAGCGAGCTGCTGGGGGCGTTCCAGAGCGGCGGCAAGACCTATGCGCTGCCCAAGGACAGCTCGGTGACCGCCCTGTGGTATAACAAGTCGATTTTTGACAGCATGGGCCTGTCCTATCCGGACGAGACCTGGACCTGGGAGACACTGTACACCAACGCCTGTAAGCTGACCAACCGGCACAACGGCAGCTTCGGCTTGGCCATCGGCGAGGGGGACACTGTCAACGGCTGGTATAACCTGGTCTACTCCTACGGCGGCTTTCTCGTCGGCGCTGACGAGGCGGGCAGCCGGGTCAGCGGCTGGGGGGAGGAGACCACCGGACGGGCTATGGAGCTGCTGGGCCGGCTGATCCGGGACTGCATGCCCAGCCAGCCCACCATGGCCCAGGTGGGGGCGGAGCAGCTCTTTGCCGGGGGCCATGTGGCCATGGTGCTTCGGTCCAGCAAGGAGGCACTGGAGCTGATCCAAGAGCCGGGGGCATCCAACTGGGCCTGCACCCTGCTGCCCTACTGCGACCGGGACGGCAGCGGAGACTGCGGCGAAGGGGAGCGGGTCTCCCTGCTCCAGGGTACCGGCTGGGCGATCTCCGCCAAGAGCACCGACGGGGCCGCCGCTTACAGTCTGCTGACCGCCCTCTGCGGCGAGGAGGGGCAGAAGGCCCAGTCCGCCGCCAATCTGGCCCAGCCCGCCATGACCGGCCTGGGGGAGGACTGGGGCGTCAGTCTTCCCGACTGGGACTTCTCCCCCTATCGTACCACCCTGGCGGAGGGGACGCTGATGGCCGCACCGGTGCAGCTGGCGGGGGAGAGCTGGGAGGACTACGCCATCTCCGACACCATGTATACCGCATGGAACAATCCCGACCGGATGGAGGACATGCTGTCCGAGCAGCAGACATTCACCGTCTCTGACCTGGCCGCCGCTCAGCCGGCGGAGCCGGAGGAGGGACAGACGGAGCAGAACGGTCCGGAGGACTCCGGTGAAGAGGACGCCCAGGGCTGAAAAGCCTTTTGCAGCCTACGCAGAGACCCTTTCGCAGGCTGTTTTGCCGCCAAGAGCATCCAAAGGAGAGAAAATGTATGACGACCTTTTCCTATGAAAAACTGAGAGATCTGTCCTTTTTCGGGGAGAACCGACTCCCCGCCCACTCCCGGCACCGGTTCTACGCCAGCCAAGAGGAGATGGCGCGGGGAGAGAGCTCCCTGGTGCACAGCCTGAACGGCCTGTGGCGCTTTCACTACGCCCCAAATCAGGCGGGGACAATTCCGAAATTCTGGTCGGCGGAGCTGGACTGCCATGGCTGGGCGCAGATCCGGGTGCCCGGCCATATCCAGCTCCAGGGCTATGGCCGGCCCCAATACGTCAACGTGGCCTACCCCTGGGACGGCTGTCAGCAGGTGCCCTGGGGCGGCCTGCCGGAGGAGACCAATCCGGTCGGGAGTTATGTCAACTATTTTTATCTGCCAGAGCAGATGGAGGGCAGACGGGTCTGTATCTCCTTCCAGGGGGTGGAGAGCTGCTTCGCCCTGTGGCTGAACGGCCAATATGTGGGGTTTTCCGCCGACAGCTTCGGGGCCCATGACTTTGAGCTGACCGATTTTCTCCGGCCCGGGGAGAACAAGCTGGCGGTGCAGGTCTGGCAGTGGTGCCGGGGGAGCTGGATGGAGGATCAGGATTTCTTCCGGTTTTCCGGCATCTACCGGGATGTCTGGCTCTATGCCCTGCCCGAGGTACACGTCCGGGATCTGAAGGCAGAGGCCCTGCTGGAGGAGGACTGCGCCTCCGGCCTGCTCCGCTGCACTGCCCGCCTGGAGACGGCGGGAGCCTGGCAGGGAACGGCTGTCCTCTCCTTCCGGGGAGAGACGGTCTGGCAGGAGGACTTTTCCGGCAGCGGGGACACCCTCATGCTGGAGCATCCTATGCAGCACCCCGCCCTCTGGTCGGCGGAGCAGCCCAACCTCTATGACTTGACCCTGATTCTGAAAAACGGGGCGGGGGAGACAGTGGAGGTGGTGCCCCAGCGGGTAGGCTTCCGCCGGTTCGAGCTGAAGGGCGGGCTGATGCTGCTCAACGGCAAGCGGATTGTCTTCAACGGGGTCAACCGCCATGACTTCAGCTGTGACCACGGCCGGGCAGTCCGTCCGGAGGAGATCCGCCGGGATCTTGTGACCATGAAGCGGAACAATGTGAACGCCCTGCGCACCAGTCACTACACCAACTCCAGCCTGGTCTACGAGCTGTGCGACGAGCTGGGCCTCTATGTGATCGCGGAGAACAATCTGGAGAGCCACGGCACTTGGGAGAACTGCCGCCAGAACATCCAGGGCCTGGAGCCGCCCCTGCCCAAGGACGACATGGATTGGCTGCCCCTGCTGCTGGACCGGGTGGAGAGCACCTA
>CAMELY010000137.1 GCA_945926565.1 uncultured Clostridia bacterium
TGCTCTACACGGTGGGCGGCGTCATCTATGCCCTTAAGCTGCCCGGCCTGGAGCGGCGGTTCCCCGGCTTTGGAGCCCATGAGCTGTTCCATCTCTTTGTCCTGGCGGGCACTGCCTGCCACTATATCATGGTGTTTCAGTACCTAGTGGTGTAAAATTGGGGGATAGTCTGGCGGCAGAGCGGAGAGGACGCTCTGCCGCCAGATTTTTACATGGAATTGCGGAAAAGGACTTGACAAGCGCAGATTGCCATGATAAGATATTCAGGCTGGTAACGGCCTGCGGGTGTAGTTCAATGGTAGAATCCCAGCCTTCCAAGCTGGTCGCGTGGGTTCGATTCCCATCACCCGCTCCACATGCGCCTGTAGCTCAGGTGGATAGAGCAACTGCCTTCTAAGCAGTGGGCCGGGGGTTCGAGTCCCTCCAGGCGTAGTACGGCCGGCTCCTGCGGGCGAGGCTCTATTCCCTGGGAGAGCGGCGGCAGAGAAGCCAGCAAACACATACATGGTGGGTATAGCTCAGTTGGTTAGAGCGCCAGATTGTGGCTCTGGAGGCCGACGGTTCGAATCCGTCTACCCACCCTATTTCCTGCGTGGCAGGGAACGAAGCCAGTACGGTGTGTCCCCCCGAGCTGGCTTTTCTTTTAGCTATGGTGGGATGTCGCCAAGTGGTAAGGCACGGGACTTTGACTCCCGCATCCGTGGGTTCGAGTCCCGCCATCCCAGTATGACCCGTTAGCTCAGTCGGCAGAGCACCTGCCTTTTAAGCAGGGTGTCCGGGGTTCGAATCCCCGACGGGTCAGATTTTATCCGAGATTTGCAGCTGCAGATCTCGGATTTTTTGCGTTCACAGGGCGGCAGCCCATACCTTGCAAAAGAGCACATCAGGGGAGAAAAACAAAAAAGTTTTCTCCCCTGACACGCTTATATTACCACAAAACGGCGCAAAAATCAAGTCTTGTACTGGCGTCCGCCCGGGTGTAGAAAGAATAGGGAGGTGGATGCTTCGATGAACACAGAAGAACTATGGATGCCGGCACCGGACCGGGAGACGCTGGCATTGCAATTGACCCGCTGCAATGCCAGGTCGACTGCCTTTGGCCTGGTGTTGACTGAGACGGAGATGGAACAGCTTGCCCTGAGCCGGCACCAGGCGCTTCGGGCGGCCGGCCGGATCGAGTTTGGCGAAGGCGTGCTGGAGCGGCTGGTGGCCGCCTTCTGCGATGCGCCGGATCTGGACCCGGCCTGCTATGCGGAGACGCTGGACGAACTGCAGGCGCTGTTTTATCAGCTGAAGGGGGTCTGCCGGGAGCAGCTGTCTGACAGTGAGCTGATCACTGTCATGCGGCAGATCTATGACGGCACCGGGGGCAGCTTGGAGGCTCTGGCGGGCGCCGACCGGGAGAACCTGCTGGAGACTGCCCGAACCGGCCGCTGGGAGTGGAGAGATCAGGATTGGGGGGAGGAAGATGAATGATTTTCTGCCGGGAGAAGAAAGATATGCCCTCCGTGCCAGCCTGACTCCGGAGGAGCGCCTGGGCCTCCCGGAGCGACTCTATCCCTTGCTCCGACGGCTGGTGCTGCAATTCACCTCTGGGGAGAGCAGCTCGGTACCGGCGGAAGCGGCCCAGGCTCTGCTGGAATCTTTGCTCTTCTGCCTGGAGCAAGGTCTGCAGGCCGGTGGGAAGGACTGGAGGGCGCTGCTGAGTGAAGATCCCGAGGAGGTCTACAGAGCCGGTCTCCGCTTGCTGGAGGATAAGCTGGCATACGGAGAGCGGCTGTGGCAGGCGGTCTGTGCAAATCTGCCCCCGGTGGAGAACCGGTCCATGCTGGACACCCTCAGGAGCATCGGCGGCTTCTGGCGGCGCTATGACTGCCGCTATGCCGCCCAGGAGGTTGCCTGTGACATCGACTATCAGCTCTGCCTCCCGGTGCCGGAGATATTGCGGGGAGTAGATTATGTAAACGCCTACCTGGAGCGGCTGGCCGGGGAGAACCGGCTGCTGTGCCGTTTTTCAAAAGATGTGCTGGAGCCGGTGCTGAACCGCTATTGCCGGGACTACCGGGGCCTGCTGGTCAATCTCTATGAGCCGGTGGTCACCAACGCCCTGGGCCGGGTGCTGCTGGGGAAGGATCTGGACGCGCTGACCATCTCCCCGGAGGACTGCGGCCGGCTGGAGGGGCAGCTGACCCATCTGAGCCGAACAGGGCTGGAAGAGCTGCTGCGCCAGATGGCGGAGCGGCTGAGCGATCAGCTGGACCTGAGGGATCGGCGGGAGCGGGCCTATCTGAGGGCCTGTGCCAGGGGCCTGGCGCCCAGGATTGCCCTGGTGCGGGATACCGGTGGACTTCCCGGCATTTTCCTGCCAGGATAGAACCGGAAAAGGAGTTGGGGCGCTGACTGACGGGAAATTGTGCAGGGTGTCGGGAAGCGGGGAAGAGATTTCTCCGGCAGAACTGGACAAGGCGGCGCAGGTGGGATATACTAAAACGGTAAGCGTGAAGTGATATGCCGCCGTCTGCCGGAGGTTCGGCAGGCCTGTTTGAGCTGGGAGATGGGGAAGTATGAAATACCCGTACTGCATTTTTGACCTCTATGGCACTTTGGTGGACATCCACACCGATGAGGGAAGCCCGCTGCTTTGGGAGAAGATGGCTCTGTTTTACAGCGCCTACGGCGCCCTCTATCAGCCAGAGGAGCTGAAGACTGCCTATTTCCGCCTGGTACGCCAGGAGGTGGATGAGAGCCGTGCCCTGCGCCAGAATGACTTTGAGGGGCATCCTGAGATTCGGCTGGAGCGGATTTTTGCCGCCTTGTTCCAGGAGAAAAACCTGGAGGCGGATCCGGATATGGCGCTCCATATGGGCCACCTCTTCCGCAGGCACTCCATGGAATACATCCGCCTGTACGATGGGGCGGAGGAGCTGCTGCGGGCGCTGCGGGCCAACGGCCAGAAGGTGTATCTGCTCACCAACGCCCAGCGCATCTTTACCGAGATGGAGTTGCGGGACCTGAAGATTGACGCCCTGTTTGACGGCATCTGGATCTCTTCCGACTACGGCTGCAAAAAGCCGGATCCCAAGTTTTTCCACCTGCTGCTGGACAGCTGCAAGATTCCCCCGGAGCAGGCGATTATGGTGGGCAATGACGGCGTCTGCGATGTACAGGGGGGTAAAGCGGTAGGCCTTTCCACCCTCTATATCCGCTCCAATATCTCCCCAAAGGAGCCGCTGCCCGACGCTGACTATGTGTTGGAGTCTATGGACTTGAAAAAAGCACAGCAGATCCTGACTCAGTGATCTGCCCCAACAGAAAAAACACCCCGATACGAAACAGAGCCGGCAGGCGGCCTGTCCGTATCGGGGTTTTCGTTTGTGCGGGGGTTATTCCTCCGCCCCCTGGACCTCCAGCAGCTCCACAACCTGCTGGCCCAGAGCGGTGAGGGCCAGGCTGCCGTGGAGAGGACACGCCCCATAGGCGGAGTAGTCAAAGCCCTGGAGGGGGATCTCCGGGTCCAGGGAGATCAGCCGCTTTTGCCGGAGGGTCAGCAGGGTGTCGCTGACCGACTCCCGCTCTCCGGGGCAGTCCAGACAGATGGGGTGCTTCCCCCGGCTGTTGAAGCCGGCGGGAAGAAAGGGAGTGACGGCCAGCTGCTGCAGGATTTCCAGCTCTGACGGCGTCAGATACAGGCTGTCCTGCTGGCCGCAGCTGCCGCAGTGATGGCAGCAGGAGCCGCAGCCGGCTCCGCCGCAGGTGTTCTGTTCCAAAGGGATTCCTCCGTTTCCCACAGCGATGAGGAGAGCTGTGTGATGCTCTGCTATAGGCTGACGCAAAAGAGGGAAAGCTATGCGCCCTACAGGGTAGTTACAGGCTCCTGTCGCTGAACGATTGCGGTGACGGCGGTGGGAACGTCCTTGCACACGTCCAGCCCGTAATGATTCAG
>CAMELY010000138.1 GCA_945926565.1 uncultured Clostridia bacterium
AGAGCGCAACTAATCAAAGTATTGCGCAAATCAGAATAGAGCAGTCCGGAGCGGCGATCCGGCCCGGCTGCGGGAAAGGAAGAGGCAACCAATGAGCCAATTTGTGGTAAACATCATTCACCGGCCGGAGATGGTGCCGGAGTATGCCGAAAAGGTCACCGGCCACGGCAAGGCGGAGGATCTGGGCCGGAAGGCGCTGCTCACCGAGAGCCTGGACATCTTCAAGACCCAGCAGGCCCTGGCCCACCAGAACGGCCTCAAGACCACCATCCAGATGACCTACGCCAGCCTCTTCAACGACGAGGCGGTGGCCCTGGCCAAAGCGGATCATGAGCAGTACGGCGATGAGATCGCCCTGAGCCTGCTGGGCCTGCCCTGCAAGGAGTTCCGGGAGAAGTACCGGACCAAGGACTTCTGTATCTGGATGTTCTCCATGGAGGACAAGAAGGCGATTGTCACCGACGTCTTTGAGAAGTTCTACGAGCGCTTCGGCTTTTATCCCGAGTCCACCGGCTCCTACTACATGGACGCCGATCTGACCAACTTCATCAAGGAGAAGTATCCCATGGTGAAGTGCGCTGTGGCCACCTGCTGGGAGGAGGGCCCCAAGGCCTATCACACCTGCAACAACAGCTGGTACACCTTTATGGACGGCGGCCCCTGGGCCCCCTGGATCCCCTCCAAGGCCAACACCCATGCCCCCGCCGCCAACGAGGCGGAGGACAGCGGCATTGTGGCCATCCCCCACCTGAGCCGGGACCTGATCGCCTGCTATGACGGCAACGGCTCCAACTTCGGCACCCACCCCCAGAACGTGCTCCGGGGCATGATCTACGACACCGAGACCTGGGAGTATCCCTACCTGTACAACCTGATCGACCAGTTCCGGTATCAGGAGAAGTTCAACAACGGCTACGCCTACAACATGATGTTCGTGGGCCCGGGCTGGATGAACAAGATGGGCCGGTGGGAGTCCCCCTATGAGCTGCTCAAGAAGAGCTATGCCGACGGATGCGCCTACTACGGCAAGCTGAAAAAGGAGGGCAAGCTCATCGACATGACCATGAGCGAGTTTGCCGACTACTACCGGGCCAAGAAGGGCTACACCGAGCCGGAGTGCGCCCTGTGGCGGGACATCCTCTACGGCAGCGACAAGCAGCTGTTCTGGTACTGCGACCCCTATATGCGGGCCTGCGTCAACATGGACCAGGGCGGCGCCATTGTGGACCTGCGGCCCTATGTGGCCAAGCTCAACTGGCCGGTGGGCATCGGCACCCCCCATGTCACCGACGCCAGCTATCCCTTCCTCGTTCAGGAGAAGTACCGGGCGGGCTACTTCACCCACTACGCCGGCGAGGGCACCGTCCGCTCTGCCAAGATCTGCCACAACGGCGAGGAGGTGGACCTCTGCCTCTGCCGCACCAAGGCCCATTTCTCCCAGAAGGGCAAGGACCGTATCCTGACCCTGGATCCGGTGGAGATTGAGTTCTCCGACCTGACGGTGAAGCTTCAGACGGTGATCACCTTCACCGAAGGGGACAGCACCATCAAGATGGACCGCCACATCCTGGAGATGAGCGATCCCAACGCAGACGTCACCATCAATGAGTACATCGTGGCCTGCTACGGCACCACCGAGTACTCTGAGGACATGACCAGCCTGACGCTGGAGGCGGTGAAGGGCGACGGCTCGGTCACCCTGCCCTATGAGTACAAGTGCCGTGAGGTGGAAATTGCCGACGCCGACCGGGTGAGCTGCACCCTGCCGCCCATTGAGACCAAGGTCTCTCTCCTGTGTGAGGGCAAGGAGAAGCAGGGCTATTTCAAGGAGGGCTACGCCTTCAGCCCCATGTTCACCCTGGGCTACACCGGAAAGCTGCAAGAGAAGGAGGTCTTTACCACATGGCTCAAGCTGGAAAAGGCAAACTGAATTACCGCTGCCCCTCCTGCTTTATGCGGGATCTGGACATCGACATGTTCTATGACAAGGACAAGCAGGAATACTACTGCATCCGTTGTCAGTATACTGGTACGGAAGAGGACGTGCTGGCCAAAAACCAGATGGCCCGGTTCCGTTACCGGGCGATGATGAAGCGGTTTACCGACTTCGAAACATTTGACGATTGAGCATTGACTCAGCGGGGCCGGTCTCGCAGGAGACCGGCCCTGTGTGCAAAAGCAGGTGAACGAGTATGAACCCATGGATCATCGGTATGGATCTCTCCACCCTGCCGGAGGTGGAGCGCTGCGGCGGCCGCTTCTTCGACCGGGGACAGGAGGGAGACGCCCTGGAGATCCTCAAAGGCTACGGCGCCAATCTGGTGCGCATCCGCCTCTGGAACGACCCCTATTCCCCAGAGGGGGAGCCCTACGGGGCAGGCACCAACGACCTGCCCTGCGTCATCGGCCTGGCCCGGCGGGTCAAGGCGGCGGGGCTGGACTGGCTGCTGGATTTCCACTACAGTGATTTCTGGGCGGACCCCGGCAAGCAGCGGATGCCAAAGGCCTGGGTGGGCCTGGACGAGGAGGGGCTGACCCGGGCGGTCTACGACTACACCGCTCAGGTGCTGGAGACGCTGGAGCGGGAGGACCTGCTGCCCCAGATGGTGGCGGTGGGCAACGAGATTTCCAAGGGCCTGCTGTGGCCGGAGGGGAAGACCCCCAACTTCCGGGCCATCGCCCGGCTGCTCTCCGCCGGCATCCGCGCCGTCCGGGAGCGGGCCCCTCAGGCCCAGGTGATGCTGCACTTGGACAACGGCGGCAACAACCAACTCTACCGCACCTGGTTTGACAGCTATCTGGAAAACGGCGGGGCGGACTTTGACTGCATCGGCCTGTCCTACTATCCCTTCTGGCACGGCACCCCCGCCATGCTCCGGGACAATATGAACGACATCGCCCTGCGCTACGGAAAGCCACTCATCGTGGCGGAGATCTCCATGGGCTTCACCATGGAGGACTATCAGGCCTGGGAGCGGCTGCCCGGCGACAGACGGAAGGGGATGGCCACCAAGCCCAGCCTGACAGAGCACATCGGCTATCCCATGACCCCCCAGGGCCAGCGGGACTTTCTGCAGGATGTGATGGAGATCATCCGCCAGGTGCCCCAGGGCCTGGGCCGGGGCTTTATCTACTGGGAACCCGCCTGGCTTCCGGTGCCCGGCAGCCAGTGGGCCAATGACTGCGCCTTCTCCTATCTCCGGGAGCCGGGCCCCGGCGGCAACGAGTGGGCGAACCAGGCCCTGTTTGACTATGAGGGAAACGCCCTGCCCGCCCTGGAGGCCATCCGGGATTTCCGGAAATAGTGCGATTTTAGCTGAAATTCAGAGGAATCCCACAAAATTGCGCTTGCAAAAAGGGATGGCCCGTGTAGAATAAAGGATAGTATCAGGCGCGGATCCGGCACGGCCCGGAGTGACGCCGGTGAATGGAGGATGGCATATGTCCGAACCTATCTTGGTAGTTATGGCTGCCGGTATGGGCAGCCGCTTCGGCGGGCTGAAGCAAATCACCCCTGTAGACGACCAGGGCCATATCATTATGGACTTTTCCCTCTACGACGCCCGGAGGGCCGGATTCCGCAAGGTGGTCTTTATCATCAAGGAAGCCATTGCGGACACCTTCCGGAAGAATATCGGCGACCGGATGGAGCTCTATTTTGACGTGCGCTACGCCTATCAGGAGCTGGACAAGCTGCCGGAGGGCTATTCTGTCCCCGAGGGCCGGGTGAAGCCCTGGGGCACCGCCCACGCCATCGCCTGCGCCAAGGACGTGATCGACGGCCCCTTTGCCGTCATCAACGCAGACGACTTCTACGGCCGCACCTCCTTTCAGGCCATCTATGACTTCCTGGTCAGCGGCGCCCCCGTCAACCAGCAGGCCATGGTGGGCTACCGGCTGGAAAATACCATCACGGAAAACGGCTCCGTGGCC
>CAMELY010000139.1 GCA_945926565.1 uncultured Clostridia bacterium
CCACGGCGACCCCTCCTATGCGGATCTGATCAATATGGGCTCTCTCACCCCTGCGGTGGTCAACTATGTGGCCCTGCTGGGCTGGTCTCCGGAGGGCGAGGAGGAGATCTTCTCCCTGGAGGACATGGTGCGCCTGTTTGACATCAAGCGGGTCTCCAAGTCCCCGGCCATCTTTGACCTGGCCAAGCTGACCCATTTCAATGCCGTCTATCTCAAGGCCATGACGCCGGAGCAGTTCGCCGCCGTGGCGGAGCCCTATATCCGCCAGAGCGTGACCAATCCGGCCATCGACCCGGCCAAGATTGCCACCACCCTCCAGCAGCGCTGCGAAAAGCTCACCGACATCCCCGCTCAGGTGGACTTCTACGACGCGCTGCCGGAATACGATATTGCACTCTACACCAACAAGAAGTCCAAAAGCACGGCGGAGAGCTCTCTGGCCATGCTCCAGGCGGTGCTGCCCCGGTTCCAGGCGCTGGAAACCTGGGAGCCGGAGGCCATTAAGGCGGTCATGACCGACCTGGCCGCCGAGCTGGGGGTCAAGAACGCCAAGGTCATGTGGCCGGTGCGCATTGCCCTGGCCGGCAAGGCGGTCACCCCCGGCGGTGCCGTGGAGATCGCCTGGATTCTGGGCAGGGAAGAGGCTCTGAAGCGCCTGGCACAGGGCGTGGAAAAGCTGGCATAATATCTCCTCTTGCGGCGGCCCAAAAGGGCCGCCGCAATTCATCTGGTTGCATCTCTCCGCATATCCTCTTTCCAGGAGGGATGCCGCCATGTCTGAACCGTACACACCGCAAAACTGCCGCCCTGGCCGGCGGCTCCGTCAGAAGTCCGCAAAACCTCAAACGTCTGACCGGCTGACCCATCGGCTGCTGCTCCAGCTGGCCGCCGCCGCCATTCTCTTTGCCCTTTGGTTCAGCCTGTGCAAAGGTATGCCGGAGCAGGCCGCCCAATGGCGGGAGACCCTTTCCGGGCTGCTCACCGGCTCACAGGATCTGTGGGGCGCCTGCCGGCAGCTGGGGGAGGATCTGACCCAGGGAGAAGCGCCTGCTGACGCGTTGGGAGACTGGTGCGCCCAGGTCTTTCTGCCTGCACAGGTGGCAGAAGCCCCGGAAGGGGAGGGGAGCGGTTGACTGCGCTCACCCTGGGCCGCCTGCGGATTCAGCCCGGCTTTCTGCTGATTCTGGCGCTCATTTTGGTCTATGACAGCGGCTCCGGTCTGCCGGTGCTGTTGGGACTGGCCGGTCTGTGCCATGAGCTGGGGCATCTGCTGGCCGCCCGGCTGCTGGGGCTGGAGGTACGGCAATTGCGGCTGGGCTTTTTCGGCGCGGAGCTGGATCTCCCCGGCCTGGCCGCCTGTCCCTGGTGGGGAGAGGCTCTGCTGCTTGCGGCGGGGTCAGGTGTCAATCTGGCCCTGGCTGCCCTCTGCTGTGCTCTTTCCGGCGAGACAGCCCATCTTTTTGGAGCGGTCAACCTGCTGCTGGCCTACTTCAATCTGGCGCCCATCCCGCCCCTGGACGGAGGCCGTCTGCTGGAGGTGCTGGCAGCCCGGCTGCTCCCCGGCGTCTGGGGACTCACCGTCTCCGACCTGATCGCAGGCCTGGCCCGGGGGATTCTGCTGGGTCTGGGAGCAGCCTTGGCCTGGAAAGGCAATTTCTCCCTGCTGCTCCTGGCCCTGTGGCTGATTTTGGGACAGGCTTAGGGATTGTCAACCGGCGGGGTGTATGCTACAATAGTACATACATACGATTAAGGAGGGTGTCCATGCGCATTTTGGGGATTGACCCCGGCGTTGCCACCATCGGCTTCGGGGTCATTGATTCCACCCGGCAGAAAAACACCCTGATCCGATATGGGGTGATCTCCACTCCGGCAGGCCTACCCCTGTCACGCCGCCTGAGCCAGATCTACGCCGATATGCAGGAGCTGATTCACACCTTTCAGCCGGAGGAGATGGCGGTGGAGGAACTGTTTTTCAACACCAATCTGACTACCGGCATCGCCGTGGCCCACGGTCGGGGCGTCATTCTGCTGGCGGCGGAGCAGCTGGGGGTGCCCATCTTTGAGTACACCCCCATGCAGGTCAAGCAGTCGGTGGTGGGCTACGGTAAGGCGGAAAAGAAACAGGTCATGCTGATGACCCAGCGGCTGCTGGGCATGGACAAGATTCCCCGGCCCGATGACGCCGCAGACGCCCTGGCCCTGGCCATTTGCCACGGGCGGGCGGCCGGAAGCCTGATCAACCGGGATCGGGTGTTTGATCCAAAGAAATATGACACACGGTAAATGAGAACTGCTCGATACATTTGATATTTACAAAACAGAGGTAACCTATGTTTTACTACGTCTCCGGCACCGTGGCCCATGTGGAGCCCCGGCTGGCCGTCATTGACTGCGGCGGTGTGGGCTTTGCCTGCAGCACCACCGCTAACACTCTGTCTGCCCTGACCAAGGGCAAGCAGGCCAAGCTGTACACCCATCTGGCAGTGAAAGAGGACGACATGACCCTCTACGGCTTTGCCAGCAGGGAGGAGCTGAACCTGTTTCGTCAACTCATCTCAGTCTCCGGCGTGGGACCTAAGGCCGCCCTGGCCATTCTCTCCGTCTCCACCCCCTCCAACCTGGCCCTCTCCATCATCACCGGGGACACCAAGCCCCTGGTGTCCGCTCCCGGCGTGGGCAAGAAGATCGCCCAGCGGGTAGTGCTGGAGCTGAAGGACAAGCTGGCCAAGGAGCAGGGAGAGGCCCTGGAGCAGTACACGGCGCCTCAGAACGGCCTTGCCCTGGCTGAGGACAAGCTGGGCGAGTCCGCCGCCGCCCTTGCTGTGCTGGGCTACAGCCAGAGCGAGATCAATCTGGCCCTCAAAGGGATTGATCTGGAAGGGCTGACGCCGGAACAGATCATCAAGCAGGCACTGAAAAAAATGATGAAGTGAGGCGCATGTCATGAGCATTGACTACGCAGATACCGAATTTCGCCCGGAACCCCTGGTCACATCCTCCCTGACCAAGGCAGACGAGGGTGAGTTTACCCTCCGTCCCCAGCGTCTGAGCGAGTACATCGGCCAATCCAAGGCCAAGGGCAACCTGGAAATCTTTATTCAGGCCGCCAAGCTGCGCAATGAGCCGCTGGATCACGTCCTGCTCCACGGCCCTCCCGGCCTGGGCAAAACCACTTTGGCAGGTATCATCGCCAATGAGATGGGGGTGCAAATCCGCATTACCTCCGGCCCCGCCATTGAAAAGCCGGGGGATCTGGCCGCCCTGCTCACCAATCTGGGGGAGAATGACATCCTCTTTGTGGACGAGATCCACCGGATGAACCGGGCGGTGGAGGAGATCCTCTATCCCGCCATGGAGGACTACGCCATCGACATTATCATCGGCAAGGGCCCCTCCGCCAACTCCATCCGGCTGGATCTGCCCAAATTCACCCTCATCGGGGCCACCACCCGGGCGGGCTCCCTGTCCGCCCCTCTGCGGGATCGGTTCGGCGTCAATCTCCGCCTGGAGCTGTACACGCCGGAGGAGCTGGCCCTCATCGTCCGCCGTTCCGCCGATCTGCTCAACGTGCCCATCGAGGCAGAGGGCGCCATGGAGATTGCCAAGCGCTCCCGGGGAACCCCCCGCATCGCCAACCGGATGCTCCGCCGGGTGCGGGACTTTGCCCAGGTACGGGCAGGCGGCGTCATCACCCGGGAGGTGGCGGATCAGGCCCTCACCGCCCTGGAGGTGGACTACCTGGGGATGGATAACATCGACCGCCGGATGCTCCGGGCCATTATCGAGCAGTATAACGGCGGCCCGGTGGGACTGGACACCCTGGCCGCCACCATCAACGAGGATACTGTCACCCTGGAGGATATGTATGAGCCATATCTGATGCAGCCGGGCTTTCTCACCCGCACCCCCCGGGGCCGCT
>CAMELY010000140.1 GCA_945926565.1 uncultured Clostridia bacterium
GCGCTGCTCCCAAGCGGCGCCCGTCCTCAGAGCACCACCCTACGCTTGCGGGCAGAGGACGGTATCGTGACCGTGCCGGTGCGCCTGGGCCGGAACGCTGTGGCCGCCCTGGAGCTGCGCCCGGTGCGCACCTGCTCTGACCGGGGCTATGACTACGAGCGGGCAGTCTTCTGAGGAGGAAGACAGTAACTTCCAAAAGAGAGGTTGCCTTTTTCCCCACAACCGGGTACAATAGGGACAATAGTGAAAGAAGCAGCAAAAGGAGACGGGCTATGTACGACATTCTCATTGTGGGCGGCGGCCCTGCCGGCCTCTCCGCCGCCGTGGCGGCCCAGAGCCGGGGCAAGCGCTGCCTGGTGATCTCCAACCCCTGGGAGCGCAACCCTCTCTCTAAGGCCCCCCAGATTCACAACTACCTGGGCATGCCCGGAGTCACCGGCCGGGAGATGATGGAGCAGTTTCAGCGCCACGCCCTGGATCTGGGCGCGGAGCTCCGGGTGGGCCGGGTGCTCAGCGCTATGGCGCTGGACGGCGTGTTCTATCTCACCGTGGGCAGCCAGGTCTATGAGGGGCGTAAGCTGATTCTGGCCGCCGGCGTCCAGCGGGGGCAGAAGTACCCCGGCGAGGAGCGCCTGGTGGGCCGGGGGGTCAGCTACTGCGCCACCTGCGACGGCATGCTCTATCGGAAGCGGCCGGTGGCGGTCATCGGCCGGGCCAAGGACGCTCCGCTGGAGGCCAACTACCTCCAACAGATTGGCTGTCAGGTTACCTATGTGAGTCCCACAGAGCCGGTGGGGATGGATCCCCGGATTCCCCGCGTCCGGGCCAACCGGCTGGAGATTCTGGGAGAGGGCTCGGTCACCGGCCTCCTGGCCGACGGGGCGATTATCCCCTGTGAGGGGGTCTTTATCCTCCGGGAGACGGTGGCCCCCAACGACCTGTTTCCCGACCTGGCGGTGGAGGAGGGCTACCTCCGGGTGAACCGCCAGATGGAGACCAACCTCCCCGGCGTCTACGCCGCGGGGGACTGTACCGGAAAACCGCTGCAGATCTCCAAGGCGGTGGGCGAGGGGCTCATCGCCGGAGAGGCGGCAGCAGAGGCGCTGGAAGCGCAGTAAATGCAGAAAGGAAGCAAAGCAATGTCAAATCTCATTCATTTCAGCAAGGCCGGCTTTGAGAAGGCCCTGGAAAACGGCGGCGTGGTCGTGGTGGACTTCTGGGCCACCTGGTGCGGCCCCTGCAAGATGATTGCCCCCGCCATTGAAAAGCTGGCCGACGAGTACGCCGGCAAGGCAGTGGTGGGCAAGATCGACGTGGATCAGGAGGAGGATCTGGCCCGGGAGTTCGGCATCATGAGCATCCCCTGCGTGGTCATCCTCAAGGACGGCGCCGAATACAGCCGCCTGGTGGGGGCACGGCCCTACAGCAGCTTTGCCCAGGCTCTGGACGAGGCCCTGAGCTGAGGAGGGGACAGGATGGAATCGAGCGGCTATTGCGAGGTGCTGGTCAAGGTCAAGGCCACCAAGACGGAGCAGACCGTCCAGCGGGTGCTGTGGATTCTCACCTATGTCTTTCTGGGGCTGAGCGTCCTCTTCCTGTTCATGGGGATGTTCCATCTGCTCTTCTGGCCTCTGACGCTGGTCTTTCTGATCGCGGCCCTGGTCTGGCGGCGCAGGCTGAGCATCGAGTATGAGTACCAGTACCTGGACGGCTCTCTCCGCATTGACAAGATCATCGCCATGAAAAAGCGGAAGAAGTGCGGCCGGTATGAGATGGACAATCTCTATGCCATGGCCCCGGAGGGGGCTGAGCAGCTGGCCGCCTACCAAAAGCGGGACAACCTGAAGCAGGCGGACTACAGCTCCCATGACAAGGAGGCCCCCAACCGGTATCAGCTGGTCTTCCAGAATGAGCTGGTGACCTTCGAGCCCTCAGAGGACATGGTGCGTCAGATCTGGCGGTCTGCTCCCAGCAAGGTGACCCGGAAAAAGGCAATCGCAGGATAAAAAGCTGCCCGGAACGCATCAAAACGTTCCGGGCAGTTTTATCGTTTTCAGGGGGTGCAGGGGATTAGTCCTCAAGCCGCAGCCCCGCTTTGTCCAAGGCCTTCTCCAGAGCGATGGCCAGAGGAGGAGCCACAATGATGGCCACAGCGGCGTTGAAGACGGAGGCGGGAATCTTGCCCACGATGGCGGCCAGGCCCAGGGCGGCAGAGCCCTCTTCGGCGAAGAGACCGGCAATCAGGAAGGTCTTGAAGAAGTAGAGGATGTAATAGGCCACGCAGCCCAGCACACCGGAGACCAGGTATTTGGCATAGCGGTTGTCCCCCTCCTTCTTGAACAGTTTGAAGGCAGCAACGCCGGCCACAAGGCCCATAGCGCCCTTGGTCAGGAAAGTGATCCAGCACTCAGCGGCGTAAAGGGGGTTGGTCAGATCATACAGGGCGGAGCCCAGGCCGGAGGCCAGACCACCCACAGGCCCCAGCATCAGGCCGGACAGGCAGCAGACAATATTTGCCAGCGTAAAGGCGGTGGTGCCGCCGATCTGGATGGGCATGACAATCCGGGCGTAGTTGCTGGCAAAGACCAGAGCGGTCATCAGACCCAAATAGGCCAGTTTACGGGTGGAAAAAGTTCGTTTCATTGCAATCCTTCCAATCTTTTCGGAATTTTCCCTTAAGGTGCCCTTATTATAGCAAAGCCTGACCATAGTTCAAATGCCAGTTTCTGCTTTTTTAATAAGGTCAGATTGAAAGGAGAGTACGTCAGATCACCATTCCGCCGTTGACCCCCAGCACCTGACCGGTGACAAAAGAGGCCTCCTCCGAGGCCAGGAAGCAGACCGCCCTGGCCACGTCTTCGGGCGTTCCCAGCCGCATCAGGGGCGTTTCCTCCTGGAGGACCTCCAGATCCGCAGCGGAGAGGTGGGCGTTCATGTCGGTCTGAATCACCCCGGGGCAGACGCAGTTGACCCGGATGCCGGAGGGGCCCACCTCCTTTGCCAGTGCCTTGGTGAAGGAGATCACCGCCCCCTTGGCGGCGGAGTAGGCCACCTCGCAGGAGCCTCCCACCTGGCCCCACATGGAGGAGACGGTGACAATGGCCCCGGTTTTCTGATGGACAAAGTGGGGGAGGGCGGCCCGGACGGGGAAAAAGACTCCGTCCACATCGGCGGCAAAGAGCTCACGCCACTGCCGGTCGGTGACATCGGTGAGCAGCATCTGGGGCAGGGCGACCCCCGCGTTGCAGACCAGGGCATCCAGCCTGCTGAAGGCGGAGCGGGCGGTATCCACCAGGGATTGGGCCTCGTCAGACCGGGACACGTCGGCCCGGACAGCCAGGGCGGAGCCGCCGGCGGCCTCGATCCGGCGGCAGACCTCTTGGGCCTGGGCCTCGCTGCGGAGATAGTTCACCCCCACCTGCCAGCCCCGGCGGCCGAATTCCAGAGCGATGGCGGCGCCGATGCCTCGGGCGGCGCCGGTGATGAGGACGGATGGTGCGGACATAAAGAGACCTCCTGTCTCAAAATGCAAGAGCCCCGGTCACAGAATGTGGCCGGGGCTTATTTTTAGGGATTACGGACAGGGATTAACCTTTGCAGACGGGGACGATCCAGCCCTTGGTGTCCTCGATCTTGCCCCACTGGATGCCGGTCAGGGTGTCGTACAGCTTCTGGGTCAGCGGGCCAATCTTGCCATCGGAGATATAGGCCACGTCGTCCTTCCACTTCAGCTCCTTGACCGGGGAGACCACGGCGGCGGTGCCGGTGCCCCAGACCTCTTCCAGCTTGCCCTCGTGGGCGGCCTTCATGACGTCGTCAATGGCCAGCTTGCCCTCGATGACCTCATAGCCCCAGTCCTTGCACAGCTCGATGATG
>CAMELY010000141.1 GCA_945926565.1 uncultured Clostridia bacterium
AGCACGGCGCCCTGGTGGACGTGGACTTTACCGCCTACCGCGGGGAGTACCTGGGCATCATCGGCCACACCGGCTCGGGCAAATCCACCCTGATCCAGCATCTCAACGGCCTGCTCAAGCCCACCTCGGGACAGGTCCTGTTCGAGGGCAAGGACATCTGGGAGAGCAAAGAGCGCACCCGTCAGACCCGCTTCCAGGTGGGTCTGGTGTTCCAGTACCCGGAGTACCAGCTCTTTGAGGAAACGGTATACAAGGACATCTCCTTCGGTCCTCGGAACATGGGGCTGGACGAGGGAGAGATCGACCGTCGGGTGCGGCAGGCTGCCCAGTTCGTGGGTTTGAAGGAGGAAACACTGGAAAAGTCCCCCTTTGAGCTCTCCGGCGGCCAGAAGCGCCGGGTGGCCATCGCCGGCGTCATCGCCATGGAGCCGGAGGTGCTCATTCTGGACGAGCCCACCGCCGGCCTGGATCCCGTGGGCCGGGACGCCATTCTGGCCAATATCCGGGCCTATCACGAGTCCAA
Organism: uncultured Clostridia bacterium; assembly: GCA_945926565.1. Classification (GTDB taxonomy): domain Bacteria; phylum Bacillota; class Clostridia; order Oscillospirales; family Oscillospiraceae; genus Onthomonas. Next base: position 524 of record CAMELY010000141.1, read on the forward strand.
AAACGCCACGATCATTCTGGTCTCCCACTCCATGGAGGAGGTGGCCCGGTCGGTGGACCGGATTGTGGTGGTCAACGACGGCAGGATTCCCTTTACCGGCACTCCCCGGGAGGTGTTCTCCCACAGCGCGGAACTGCGGCAGATGGGCCTGGGTATTCCCCAGGTGACCCAGGTGTTTCAGCGGCTCCGTGAGCTGGGCGTGCCCATCCAGGACGACTGCGTCTATACTATGGAGGAGGCCAGAGAGCAGCTTCTGGCCCTGTACAGAAAGGGGGCGGTCTGAGTGCTGAAGGATATCACCCTGGGCCAGTATTTCCCCGGCAATTCCGTGGTGCACCGGCTGGACCCCCGCACCAAGATTCTCATGGTGCTGCTGTATATCATCGCCCTGTTTACCGCCAAGGGCTTTGTGACCTACGGCCTGCTGCTGATCTTCCTGGTGACGGCCGTCCGTCTTTCTAAGGTGGGGGCCAAGGCCATCCTCCGGGGCATGAAGCCGGTGCTGTTCATTCTGATCTTTACAGCGGTACTCAACCTGTTTTATAACATTAACGGGACGATCCTCTTCCAGTGGGGGTTTCTGACCATCTCCACCGGAGGCATCAAAACCGCCTTCTTTATGGTGCTCCGGATTATGATGCTCATCTCAGGCACCTTCCTGATGACCTACACCACATCCCCCATCCTGCTCACCGACGGCCTGGAGAACCTGCTGGGCCCGCTGAAGAAGCTTCATGTGCCGGTACACGAGCTGGCCATGATGATGTCCATCGCCCTGCGCTTTATCCCTACTCTGATCGAGGAGACGGATAAGATCATGTCTGCCCAGAAGGCCCGGGGCGCCGACTTCGACTCGGGCAATCTGATCGACAAGGCCAAGGCGCTGATTCCGCTGCTGGTGCCCCTGTTCGTCTCCGCATTTCGCCGGGCGGACGAGCTGGCCACCGCCATGGAGTGCCGCTGCTATCACGGCGGCGAGGGCCGCACCCGGCTGCGCCAGCTGGTCTACCGCCGGATGGACTGGATTACCCTGGGCATCGGCGTCGGTCTGGTGGTGCTGGTGGCCGTGCTGGGCATCGCTTTTGGTATCTGAACAATCTGATTGGGAGGAAGTGCCCGTGAGAAATATCGCTTTGCAGCTCATGTATGTGGGCACCGCCTACCACGGCTGGCAGATTCAAAACAATGCCGCCACCGTCCAGGAGACCCTGGAGCAGGCGGTGGCCAAGGTGGTCAAGCACCCGGTGCGCTTCACCGGGGCGGGCCGCACCGACGCCGGGGTTCACGCCCGGGTGTATATTGCAAATTTCCGCACCACCTGCAACATCCCCTGCGACCGGATGCCCCTGGCCTTCAACGCCCGGCTGCCGGAGGACATTGTGGTGGTCTCCGCCCGGGAGGTGTCCGACAGCTTCAACGCTATCGGCTCCTGCCGGAAGAAGGAGTATACCTATCAGGTCTATAACTCCCGCATCCGCAACGCCTTCTATGTGGATCGCGCCTATTTCTACCCGAAACGGCTGGACGAGAAGGTGATGGCCCGGGCAGCCCAGGAGTTTGTGGGCACCCGGGACTTTGCCGCCGTCCGGGATGTGGGCACCAATGTCCGCTCCACCGTCCGCACTGTTTACTATTTCGATGTGGCCCGGGAGGGGGATCTGATCACCCTGAAGGCCTGCGCCAACGGCTTTTTGTACAGTATGGTTCGGATTATGGTGGGTACCGTCCTCTATGCCGCCGAGGGCAAGCTGACGCCGGAGGACATCCGGGAGATTCTGCTCCGGGGCAACCGGGTTGAGGCGGGGCCCACAGTACCCCCGGGGGGGCTGTATATGACCAAGCTGTGGTATCGGGAGCCGGTGGGTCTGGATACAGACCCGGAGGAATAAGCTCATGGATGAAAAGAAAACTGAAACTGCCAACACCCCCCGTCAGGAGGGAAAAGCCCCTGAGATCCTGCGCATTCTGCTCCGGATTTTGACCCTGATTCTGACCATTCTGCTGGTGCTGGGCGGCGTACTGCTGGTGCTCAACCGGGACCAGCTCAATCTGGACTCCATCAAGCGCTATCTGACCTATCGGGCGCTGGAGCGCAGCGATGAGGGTCAGGGCGTGGAGTTCCCCATTGCCAATGAGGACGGCACCGTGTTTGCCGCCCTGGGGGACAGCATGCTGGCCTGCAGCAGCAACCGGATTCTGCTCTATTCCGACAGCGGAAACACCTATGTGGACCTGGAGACTTCCATCTCCCAGCCGGTGGTCACCACAGCCGGGAATTTCGCCTTGGTCTACGACGCAGGCGGCAGCCAGCTTTACCTGTTCTCCGGACGTCAGATGGTGTTTCAGTATGCCACCCAGGGGGACTATGCCCTCATCTCCGCCCAAGTCAACAGCAACGGCTGGCTGGCCGTGGTGGAGCAGTCCTCCGGCTATAAGGGCTCTGTCACCGTCTACAACGCCGGCCATCAGCCGGTGGTCACCGAAAACATCTCCTCCAGCTTTGTCATGGATGCCGCAGTGTCTCCGGATAACCGTCAGCTGGCGGTTCTCACTGTGGGGCAGGAGGAGCTGTCCTTTGCCGCTACGCTGACCATGTACAACGTCTCTGACGGCGAGAGCACGGTTTCCGCCGTCGTCTCGGATACCCCTGCCCTGGAGATGCGCTGGGATGACAGCGGCATCTGGCTTCAGGAGCAGTCCGGTCTCCGGCTGGTCAGTCCTGACTGCCAGGTTGTGGGCCAGTGGGAAGACGAATCCCTCTACCTCCGGGGCTATTCCCTCCAGGGCTCCGGCTTTGCCGTGGAGTATTTCAGCCGCTCCCGGGCCGGCTCCGTGGGCCAGGTTGTGGTGGTGGATGACCAGGGCAATGTGACCGGCACCCTGGACGTGGGGGAAGAGGTGCTGTCCATCACGGCCGCAGGACGGTATATCGCCCTGCTGACCAACAGCCGGCTGGCCATCTATACCAGCGATTTGACGGAATACGCCGCAGTCGAGAACAATAACGGCATCCTCCGTGCTCTGGCCAGAGCGGACGGCACTGCCGTCCTGGTCATGGAGGAGACGGCCAATGTATTCCTGCCCTGAGGCGGAAGAAGAAAGGGAAGCAATGAACCTGTTTGATCTGATTATTCTGGGGGTTATCGCCCTCTTTACCTTCCTGGGGACCCGCCGGGGCCTGATTATGACCCTGGCAAGCCTGGTGGTCACGGTGCTCGCCATGGTGGGCGCGCCCATGGCCGCCGACCAGCTCTCGCCCTCGGTGGCTTACATGATTCAGCCTGCCATCCAGAACGCGGTGCAGACCAATGTGGATCAGGCCCTCTCCAACAACACGGCCTCTGAGACC
>CAMELY010000142.1 GCA_945926565.1 uncultured Clostridia bacterium
CCTGCTGCAACGTGTTGGGAGACCTGGCCTGTTCTGTGGCTATGAAGGAGACGGTCAAACTTGATACGGTGCATACCGCTGAATTCATTCAATAAAATTGGAGGTACTACTTATCTTTCTGGAGGCTGTTCCCGAGTGTTCGGAGTGGACCATTGTCTGCACTGCTCCCAGCAAGACCTTTAATCTGGCGGGCCTGCAAATATCGAATATCTGGATTCCCGGGGAGGAGACCCGGAAGCGGTTTGTCAAAGAGATCGACCGCTGCGGCTATTCCCAGCTCAACACCCTGGGCCTGACGGCCAGCCAGGCCGCCTATGAGAGCGGCGGAGAGTGGCTGGATCAGTGCAGGGAATATCTGCGGGGCAATCTGGACTTCCTGCGCTCCTTCCTGGAGGAGCGGCTCCCCCAAATCAAACTGGTGGAACCGGAGGGCACCTATTTCGCCTGGCTGGACTGCTCCGGACTGGGCCTGTGCTATCGGGATCTGGAGGTGCTCGTCACGCGCCGGGCGAAGCTCTGGCTGGATGCCGGTCACATCTTTGGGCATGATTCCGATCAGTTCCAGCGGGTCGTGCTGGCCTGTCCCCGCGCCACCCTCCAGAAAGCACTGGGACAGCTTGAAACGGCTGTCACGGAATTTGAATCTATCTGACGCAGATAAAACAATTCGGCTGTTTTTCGGATTTCCCCGGCGGGTTGCTCTGTACAAAACCGCTGAAATACGCTATTATAAACCATATTTCGGAAAAAAGGCGGTGTTTTTTTGGAGCTTTATACCGTGGCGGAAGAGGCGCTGCGTTACCTGGGGGCAGGTGAGGGTGCCCCGGATTCTCTGCGGGAGCAAGTATCTGAAGCTGCCAAGGCGCTGGCCGCGGCAGTACGGCCGCGATATACCTACAAGATCTTTGATTTGGACTGCGAGGAGGGGGCCTTCCGTCTGCGGAATACAGCTCTCTCCCTTTCCGGGGAAACAGCAGCCCGGATGCTGGCCCAATGCGATCAGGCGGTGCTGCTGGCCTGTACCCTGGGCACCAATTTTGATCTGCGGCTCCTGGCTGCCCAGGCCCGGGACATGGCCCGGGCAGTGATCCTGGACGCCTGCGGCAGCGCCCTGGTGGAGAGTGGCTGCGACGCCGCCGAGGCGGAGATCGCAGCCCGGTTCCCGGAGCGCTATCTGACGGACCGGTTCAGCCCCGGCTACGGGGACCTGCCCCTGTCTCTCCAGCCCGGGATCTGTGCCGCGTTGGATACGGGGCGCCGGCTGGGGCTTCATACCACGGAGAGCCTGCTGCTGAACCCGGTCAAATCGGTGACGGCGGTGATCGGCCTGTCCGACCGGCCCCAGATGGCCCGGATCCGGGGCTGCGATTTCTGTACGCTGCGAGAGAACTGCGCGCTGCGCAGAGGAGGAAAACGCTGTGCTGACTGAAACACTCGGAAAGAAGCTTCTGCTCCTGGACGGAGCTATGGGAACCGTCCTCCAGCAGAGGGGGCTGCCCCCCGGCGGCCAGCCCGAACTGCTGAATCTCACGAGACCGGAGCTTCTGACCTCCATCTATCAGGAGTATATCGCCGCGGGCAGCCAGGTGATCTATGCCAACACCTTCGGAGCTAACAGGCTGAAGCTGTCCCGCACCGGCCGGGGAGTGGATGAGATTGTGGCATCCGCTGTCACCGTGGCCCGGCAGGCCGCTGCAGGTACGGATACGCTGGTGGCGCTGGATATCGGCCCCCTGGGCGAGCTGCTGGAGCCCATGGGAAGCCTGTCTTTTGAGCGGGCCTATGACTGCTTTCGGGAGATGGCGGAGGCCGGAGAGCGGGCTGGGGCCGACCTGGCGGTCATCGAGACCATGACGGATCTGTATGAGGCCAAGGCGGCCCTGCTGGCGGTGAAGGAGAACACGCGCCTGCCGGTGTTTGTCACCATGTCCTTTGACGAGAGCGGCCGTACCTTCACCGGCTGCACGGTGGCCTCCATGGCCCGGACGCTGGAGGGACTGGGGGCCGATGCCATCGGGCTCAACTGCTCGTTGGGGCCGGATCTGCTGGCGCCGCTGCTGCGGGAGCTGTGTGAAAATACCCGCCTGCCGGTGATCGCCAAGCCCAACGCGGGCCTGCCTGACCCGGTGGACGGCCACTATGACATGAGTCCGGAGGAATTCGCCGCTGCGCTGTTGCCCTGTCTGGAGGCTGGGGTCACCATTTTCGGCGGCTGCTGTGGCACCTCTCCGGAGTACATCCGCCGGCTGAAGGAGGCGCTGGAGGGCCGGATTCCCGCCCGCCGGCACTATGTTGGCGGCAGTTTTGTCTGTACCCCGGTGTCCCCCCTGCGGCTGGACGGGGTGCGGGTGATCGGCGAGCGGGTCAATCCCACCGGGAAAAAGCGGTTTCAACAGGCTCTGCTGGAGCAGGATCTGGACTATATTCTGGATGTGGCCATCCAGCAGGAGGATGCCGGGGCGGATATCCTGGACGTCAATGTGGGCTTCCCCGGAGTGGATGAGGCGGCCATGCTGCCCCGGGTGGGGAAAAAGCTCCAGAGCGCCGTCTCTCTGCCTCTGCAGCTGGACTCCTCCAACCCGGACGCCCTGGAGGCCGGCCTGCGGGTCTACAACGGCAAGGCGGCAGTGAACTCGGTCAACGGCGAACGGTCGGTGCTGGATCGGATCTTGCCCATTGTGAAGAAATACGGTGCCAGCGTGGTGGGGCTGACCTTGGATAAAGGCGGGATCCCGCAGACGGCGGAAGGCCGGGTGGCCATTGCCCGGCGCATTCTGGACGCCGCCCTGGCCCACGGCATCCCAAAAGAGGATGTCTGGATCGACTGCCTGACTCTCACCGTCTCAGCCCAGCAGGATCAGGCGGCAGAAACCCTGAAGGCAGTGCGTACGGTCCGGGAGGAGCTGGGGCTCCAGACAGTGCTGGGGGTATCCAATATCTCCTTTGGCCTTCCCAGCCGCTCTCTTATCACCCAGAATTTCCTCATTCAGGCTATGGCGGCGGGACTGACGCTGCCCATCATCAATCCCAATCAGAAGGAGATGTTGGACGCGGTGGCGGCCTTCCGGGTCCTGTCCGGGGAGGACACCGGGTGCCGAGCCTATGTGGCCCGCTTCACCGGAGTCTCCCCCGCTGTTCAGGCTGTCTCTGCACAGAGCGGGGAGATGACGCTGGATGACGCCATTCTCCGTGGGCTGAAGGCCGATGCAGGCAAATTGGCCAGGGCGGCGCTGGAACACGAGGATGAGCTCGCCCTGGTGGAGCGGCATCTGATCCCCGCCCTGGATCAGGTGGGCGAGGGCTATGAGCAGGGCAAAGTTTTTCTGCCCCAGCTCCTCAGTGCAGCTCAGGCTGCCCAGGCTGTCTTTGAGGTCATTCGTGCCTCCATCGCGGTGCAGGGAGGCGCACCTGTCAAAAAGGGAACTCTCATCATTGCCACAGTGCAGGGAGACATCCATGATATCGGAAAAAACATTGTCAGAACGGTGCTGGAGAATTACGGCTATGAGGTGCTGGACCTGGGCCGGGACGTGCCGCCGGAGACGATTGTGCAGTCGGTGACAGAGCACGGAGTGCGTCTGGTGGGTTTGTCCGCTCTGATGACCACCACGCTGCCCTCCATGGAGGAGACCATCCGGCAGCTGAAGGAGCTGCCCCAGCCGCCAGCGATCTTTGTAGGCGGCGCAGTAGTCACGCCGGAATACGCCCGGAAGATGGGGGCGGATTATTACGCGAAAGATGCCCGCCAGTCAGTGGAGATTGCAAGGAAGGTGTTGGGATGACAGACATTCGTACTGATTTGAAGGAAAACCGCCCGCTGCTGTTTGACGGTGCCATGGGCACTTGCT
>CAMELY010000143.1 GCA_945926565.1 uncultured Clostridia bacterium
ACAAAATTCAACCCGGACCAGCTGGCCAGTGCAAAGGGCAGCTTCCTCCAGATCAGCCGTCTCTCCCTCGTTTACTTCGGCCTTTTGTTCCACCTGCGTAGCTTCCTCCGCAGGCAGATTGGTCTGCACAACTTCCTCCGAAACCGGATTGACGGTCTCCTCTGCCGCTTCACTGGCCACTTTCTTCTTGGTACTCATGACAACCCCTCCTTAACCGGCCGCAGCGGCGGTGTCGATGTACCCGTTTACCCAGGCCTCGTCGTCCCAGGAGGTACAGTCGTCCCGCAGGCTGCCCCGCCAGATGGTCAGATCCTGCTCAAAGGCGTTGAGCTCACCCACCGTGGCCACGTCGCTGACCTTGATGGTAAACTGGCGGCGGTCCCAGTAGGCGATGCCCTCCATCAGGTCGCCCAGGATAAAGGGGATCTTGGTGCCGGTGCTGGGAATGGTATCGTTGTCGTAGGTCTTCACCGGCAGGATGTAGGGGCCTACACACAGCTGGAGCTGTTTGGGTTCAGCAGGGTTTGGTGTCAGCAACTGCCGGCCGTTGGCGTCCTTCAGGGTACCCAGCCAGACCAGGCCGTCGTCGTTGGTGAGCAGCTTGCTGGTGGCCCGGAAGGTAGAGCCCAGGCCCACCCAAGCCTTCAGGATCCCGTCCAGATCCTTCAGATCGGTGGAGTCATTAGTTGCCACGATGGTCATAATCTCCTTGTTGGCGGTGACCCGGGCCTCGTCGCCCAGCCACTCCTCGGCTACGGCAGCAATGTTGTTATCACTGTCCTCCAGCAGCTCGTTGGTGACGGGCAGGTAGCCGCCCCGCTTCTCAATGTCGTAGCTGACGGTGGTGAACTGAGGGGTGGCCGCCTTGCCGTATTTGGCCGCCTCGGCCACGGTGGAGAAGCCAGTGTGCTGGCCCCGCTTCTTGAGGGTGCGGCGGCCGGACTTGGTGGTCACAGGGATCACCCGCACCTCGCTGAGTAGGCTCTCCTTGCTGTCACGCAGGTTGATGATCCGGGTCACGATATCCTGGGGCACTGTGTAGCCGCCGTCGGCCTCCACCCCCTCCTGCATCATGTCGCCGGCGGCCTTGCTCACCCGGAAGCCGCTGCGGGCGGCATCGGCAAAGCTTTTGACCGCTTTGGCGTAGCCGTCCTCCTTTCCCTTCTGCTCCAGGCCGGGGCCACCGGGGGTACCGGGCTCCTGTCCGGCAAAGCGTTCCTGCTCCTGGAGCAGCTTCTCCACCCCCTCGATCTGGGCGTTGAAACCCTTTACCTCCTCCAGCTTGGCGTTGTACTCCTCCATGTTTCCGGCGTCCAGGGCCGCGTCCGCCGCCTCCAGGGCCTGGTTCCGGGCGTCCTTCAGGGTGTACAGCTTCTGCTTGTCGATCTTCATATCATGTCCCTCCATATCCTCAAAATCGCAATTTTTCCAGCTCCAGCCGGGCCTTGGCCCTCTGGATCCATTGGTCTTGGACAAATTCCTGGGGCAAGCGCAGGGTCTTGACCACCCCAGCCTTGCGCTGGGCGGGCACCGCCACAAAGGACCACTCATAAGCGTCGGCGGGCTCCTCCAGGTTGAAGAAGCACAGGTGTCCGTCGTAGGTCTGTCCCCGGCGGTGGCCGCAGCTGCCCGCCACGCTCCCGCAGATAGAGCAGGCGGAACGGTTCACCGCGCAGCCCACGCTGATTTCTTTTTTGATCCCGCCCTCGATCTCCGCAATCAGGTCCTGGTTGGCCTCGGTGCGCACCATGTAGGCGTAGCCCTTCAGCCAGCAGGCGGGGTCTCCCGCGCTTGTGGTCTGCCCTGGCTCCTCCACCACCTCGGTCTTGTAGAGCCGAGCGGCCTGCCCCTGGGCCGACCACACATGGTCAAAGATCCCGCTCTTGCCCACAAAGAGCTTGGCCAGGACCTCCAGGCTCTTTCTGGGGAACCGCTCAAAGTCCCGGTCCACCTCGTTGTCGCACAGCCGCACCGCGAAGGTGTAGATCTGCTCCTGGGTCAGCTCAGCCCTGGCCAGGGCGTTGATGGCGGCCAGATCTTCTTCGGTCAGCGGAGTTTTCATCGTCGTTTCCATCTCATTCTCCTTCCGGGGCCTTTCCGCTCAAGGCCCGAATGATGCTCAACTCGTCCCATCTGGCGAGGGGGCCATAATTCCAGCTGGCATACCGGCTGTCCCCTCCCGGCACGTCCGGCAGATCTTCCAGGGCGCGGATGTCATTGACGCTGTATGCGCCTGCATCCCGCATCCCCTTGTACAGCGCGGTCTGGGCCGCGGTGTCGCCCCGCAGCAAGCCCTTCAGCTCCCGCCGGATCCGCAGCCCGTCCTCCCGTTCCCGAGGGAGGAGCAGTTTGTAGCTGTCCTCCTGCTCCCGCTGGATGACCAGAGGCTGGAGGGTGAACCGGGTAAACTCGATGGCGTTCTGCTCGTTGGAGGAATAGGCCTGCTTGCCGGCATACACCATGTGCAGCGGGGTGCCGAAAAAGCGGCACACATCGGCTACCCGGATGTCCTCGCTCTCTACAAATTGGGCATCCGAGTTGCTCACTGAGAGAGGCTGGTATTTAATCCCGTTATCCATAACCGCCACCCGGAAGTTGTTGTTGGGTCCGGCGTGGATCTTCTCCCATTCCCGGCGGATGTGCTCCTTCTTGCTGATTTTCTCAACCGTGCCATCCTCTGCCTTTACTTCTATCGTTCCGCCGATGTCGGTGTCAGTGGTCAGTACGCCGGATGGGCGCCCTCCATTTTTGTACATGGCCCACTGATACTCCTGAGCCGCCAGGCCCGTCTGGATAGTCAGCGCCGCCCGGTGCAGGATTGAGATACCCTCAATGCCGTCCAGGGAGTAGGCCTTGTAATGGATCACATCGGCGGGCGACAGACGGAACATCTCCCCCGTCCTGGGGTTGGTGTAGATGTACCAGAGGGAGCTGTCCAGAGCCACATAGGGGGTCACATGGTCGGGCTGTAACGGAATGAGCTCCACCGGGTACCCTGTCCTGGGATCCCGGTTGATCCAAGCGTAGGCGTTACCCCGCAGATCCAGATTGACCTGCATGAGCCGCTCATAGTCGAAGCGAGTCATGGCCTCATTGGGCCGTCCCCACAGTACCTTGGCCAGCCGGTGGTCCCGCAGGCGCTCCTTGGTAGACTCCCGCATCAGATAGACCGGAAGGGCCGCCACCGTGCAGCTGCGCGCCTCCACGCACCGGGTCACGGTGGACAGCTTCATGGCCCGGTCCCGGCTCAGGCTGATGTTCTCCACATCCAGGAAGCCGTCGGGGCCATAGACCGAGGATGAGGTGAGCACACCGCCCAGGGCAGCCCCGGGACCACTGGCGGCCTTTCGGATACCGCGTACAATACTCACTTCTTCTCACCCCCTCCAGCGGCGCTCAGAATGCCGCCTAAAATGGCCAGGACGCCGCCGGTGATCCACCCAGCGGGGGGATAGATGAGCGAAGCCCCCACGGTGAGGGCCATCGCTCCGAAGCTGAGCAGTATCCCGGCTCCCCATCGCTCCCAGGCCCTCGACACCATGGCCAGGATGTTGGGACGGTCTCTGGATTTGTTCTCAGTTGGTTCCATACTTCCTCCTTCGGCGCCCAGTGCGCCCATCAGAATGTAAAATCACCCCGCTCCAGGGCGGTGTTCAGGTCGGTCACCGTCCGCTTCACCAGCAGCCGGGCCAGGGCGTTCATGGCCGCGGCCACGGGGTCAATGCGCTCGGTGTCATCTTTGTGCCGCTTGCTAAGCTTCAGGTCCCCGTAGTTGTTCTGGATCTCGATGGCGTTCTGGAGGCACCACAGCGCCAGCGGGCTCTCCTCCAGCACCACCCGGT
>CAMELY010000144.1 GCA_945926565.1 uncultured Clostridia bacterium
AGGGGCCCCCACGGAGCCTGCTCCGTGGGGAATCCATGCCGGGCCTGCCCAAGGTCCCCGCTGCAGAGCGCATTGACGTGGACGAGAACGGCGTGATCTCCGGGCTGTTCTGAGCCCGGCATGGTCATGCCGCCGGGCGTCCGGCGTACAAGCGTTTTGCGCAGCAAAACCTTGGCGCAAAGGCGAATTCATTTCGCCTGCGCAAGTGCAATCAAAAGGGGCCCCCACGGAGCCTGCTCCGTGGGGAATCCATGCCGGGCCTGCCCAAGGTTCCCGCTGCGGAGCGCATTGACGTGGACGAGAACGGCGTGATCTCCGGGCTGTTCTGATCGGTCTTCCCTTTATTTTATTGCAGCTGGCCGTAGGGGAGGGCCTCTGCGCCCTCCCGCAACCCTTCACCGCCCTTTAGATGGGCGGGCACAGAGGCCCGCCCCTACAACTGATTGCGATCATACGCAGCAGGAACGCATTTCATTCCAACAGCAAAATACCGCTCTCATCCAACCAACAGGATGAGAGCGGTTCTGTTTTACATCAGCGGCGCCACCAGCCGCAGCACGGCCCGATAGAGCCGCTTCAGCCAGCTCAGTCGGGTGGCCTGCTCCAATTGGACAGGCAGGCTCTGCGCCATGGTGTTGATGAAGTCTTTTTTGATCTCCCCCACCACCGGGTGGCCGCAAATCCAGACGCCGCACTCAAAGTGGAGGTAGAGACTGCGGTAATCCAGATTGATGGTGCCCACCACCCCGTAGTGGTCGTCCACCACAAAGGTCTTGGCGTGGATAAAGCCGGGAGCATACTCATAGATTTTGACGCCCGCCTCCAGCAGGGTGGGATAGTTGGCCCGGGTCACCTCGAAGACCGACTTTTTGTCGGGAATCCGGGGGGTGATGATGCGCACATCCACCCCGGACTTGGCCGCAGTACACAGGGCCTGGGCCATGGTATAGTCCAGCACCAGGTAGGGGGTGGTGATATAGACGTACCGGGTGGCCCGGCTGATCAGGTTCAGGTAGACGTTGGAGCTCACCGACTCGGGCCGGAGGGGGCTGTCCCCAAAGGGCTGGATGACGCCGGGGGCGGTGATTGGCTCCCGCTGCCAGCGCTCCGGGCGATAGGGGCTGTAGTCCTCCTGAATCTCCCTGGTATAATCCCAGTTGGAGAGGAACATGACGGTCAGATTCCAGACGGCGCTGCCCCGGAGCAGAATGCCGGTGTCCTTCCAGTGGCCAAAGCGCTCCTTGACGTTGATATACTCGTCCGCCAGGTTGATGCCCCCGGTGAAGCCGGTGTGGCCGTCCACCACACAGATCTTCCGGTGATCCCGGTTGTTCAGCCGGAGGGAGACCACCGGGCGGAAGGGATTGGCCACGGCACAGGCGATGCCCCGCTGCCCCATCCGGCTGGGATAGTCCTTGGGCAGGGTGAAGAGGCTTCCGATGTCGTCATAGAGCAGGCGGACGTCCACGCCGGCCCTGGCCTTTTTCTCCAGCAGGTCCAGCACGGCGTTCCACATGACCCCCTCCTCCACGATGAAGTACTCCAGAAAGACAAAGTGCTCCGCCTTGGAGATCTCCTCCAGCATGGACTGCCACATGGCCTCCCCGGAGGGGAAATAGACCGCGTCGGTGTTCCCATAGGGGGGAAAGCCGCTGGAGCGGACGATATAGCGGGACTGGCTTCTGGCCTGGGGGTCATTGGGGAGAAGGGCCTCGCAGTCCTCCCCCTCCTGCTCCAGGGCGTCCAGGCTGAGCTGTCCGATCCGCTGCATCCGGTTCCGGCTGCGCTGGGAGAGCTGGCTGCCGCCGAAGAGCAGGTAGAACAGACCGCCAAAGACGGGGAAGGCCATAATGGGGATAATCCAGGCCACCTTATAGTCCGGATGGATGTTCCGGCTGACGATCCAGAGGACGGCCACGGCGGTGATCACCAGGCAGAACAGGTAGAACTGGACGAAATAGTTGGAGAACCAGCCGATCATCACAAAGAGAACCACCAGCTGCAGGATGATAAAGCCGCCCACAAAGGCCAGCCGGTGGGTGAGCAGCTTGGCGATCCGGCTGAAGAGGCTGCGCCGCTTGGTGGAATACCGGGCCTCGCCCTGCTTTTTCCCCCTCACTTGACCACCACCCGGGTCTCCCCCACCAGGTTTTTCAGCTCCCGCACCAGGGAGGTGTGGATCAGGCAGTTGAGGCCCAGCCGCCGCTTGCTGTCCTGGAAGCAGCAGACCAGCTGGCCGTTGCCCGGGAACATGATCAGCATCTTCCGGGCCCGCTCCAGCCGGGGGTCCTCCGGGCTGTCAAACTGGACATAGATCCGCCGGGCCTCCGGGATCACCCCCGGCCGGTCCGCTGACCGGTTCGCCGCCGGCTGAGGCCGGCCGATGGAGCGGTCAGTGCGGCGCTGGGGGGCCTGGTTTAGCTGGCTCAGGCTACCCTCCTCCAGGGGCCAGACCCGCTCGCAGATGAGCTGGGGCTGCTTGTCGTCCCGGACAGAGAGCCTGCCCTCCACCAGGACGCCCCGTCCCGCCGCCACCAGGTGGCCGAACTGCTCCATGGCACTGGAGAAGAGGATCAGCTCCATACTGCCGGTGTCGTCCTCCAGCATGACATAGGCCATGAGGGAGTTATTGCGCGTCGTTCTGGTGCGCATGGTGAGGACGATGCCCGCCAGGCGCACACGCTGCTCGTCGGCGTACTGGGTGGGGCCGTCCTCCTGGTCAAAGTCGGCCAGGATTTTGCCCATGGGGGCGGCCCCCGCCTTGCGGACGATCTCCCGGTACTGATCCATGGGGTGGCCGGAGAGGTAGAGGCCGGTCATCTCCCGCTCCATGGTCATCAACTCCATGGGGCTGAACTCAGGGAGATTGGGCATGGGCACCTGGGCGCTGGCCTGCTCCGGGCCGTCAAAGCCCCCGAAGAGGTCGAACTGGCCCTCCAGGTTCTTTTTCCGGCTGTCCGCCACCGCGTCCATCACCGTATTCATGACGGCAACCAGCTGGCTGCGGTGATGGCCCAGGCTGTCGAAGGCGCCGCAGCGGATCAGGTTTTCCAGCGCTCTCCGGTTCAGGTCCCGGTCAAACATCCGCTCGCAGAAGGCCTGAAGACTGGTGTAGGGCCCCCGCTCCCGGCGGTCCGCCTCCAGCTTTTCCACCACCCCCCGGCCGACCCCCTTGACGGCGGCCAGGCCGAAGCGGATGTCATTGCCGTCCACGGTGAAGTCCGCCCCGGACTGGTTGACGTCCGGGGGCAGGATGCGGATGCCCATATCCTTGCAGGTGGAGATATACTCCGCCACCTTGTCGCTGGAGTCCAGCACGCTGGTGAGCAGGGCGGCCATATACTCCTGGGGATAGTAATACTTGAACCAGGCAGTCTGATAGGCCACAATGGCGTAGCAGACGGCGTGGGCCTTGTTGAAGGCGTAGTTGGCGAAGTCGTAGATCTCCCCGTAGATGGCCTTGGCGGTCTCCTCCGGGATGCCGTTGGCCACGCAGCCCCTGATGCCCCGGGATTCGTCGCCGTAGATAAAGGCGTGCTCCTCCTGCTGGATCTGCTTGGCCTTCTTTTTGGAGATGGCCCGGCGCACCATGTCAGCCCCGCCCAGAGAGTACCCTGCCAGCTGCTGGAAGATCATCATCACCTGCTCCTGGTAGACGATGCAGCCGTAGGTGACCGACAGAATCGGCTCCAGGGAGGGGTGCTTGTAGCGGATTTTGGAGGGGTCGGTCTTGCACTCGATAAATCGGGGGATCGACTCCATGGGGCCGGGGCGGTAGAGGGCCACGATGGCGGTGAGATCCTCGAT
>CAMELY010000145.1 GCA_945926565.1 uncultured Clostridia bacterium
CAGGGGCTCGCCCCTGGACCCCTCCGGGAGATGGCGGAAGCGGTGTCCCGCACTGACGCGCGGGAGCCCTCCGCTCTCCGCCATCCGCAGTCAAAGCCACAGAAATGGCTGCTCCCGGGTTTCAATCCGGCATCCGTTTCCGTTAGACCGGCAGACTGCAACAAAGGGATGACCAGCCCGTCGGCTTTTGTACTGACCCTAGGATTGGAGTGCAACAGCGAGCCACCGTAGAAATGTCCTTGTCATAGAGCAGAACCGACACCCCTGTAGGGGGAAAAAGAGAAGCTGGTTTTTCCTGTCCTTGCCAGGCTTTGGTAACATCCATAGTCCACAAACGCAACGCCGAGCCACCGCAGGGAGCTCTTGCCCCGGAGGGGTCTCGGGGCGAAGCCCTGAGCCCGCTTTTGCCTACTTTTCCCGGGCGGGAAAAGTAGGCCGCCGGAGGCAGGCCACCGCACTGACAAGTGCGCACAATCAGCCAGTGACAAACCTCCAGACTCCCGTCACCGGACACCCCACGCAAAAAAGCCTCACTTCCACTGCCCCGCGCTGTAGTAGCACACCCCCGTCTGGGGCTCCACCCCGTTCAGCCGCAGCAGCTCCTCCACTGTGACAAAGTAGTACCCCTCCTGATGCAGCCGGTCAATGATCTCCAGCGCCGCCTCCACCGTCTCCGGGAAGGTGTCGTGGAGCAGGATAATCGCCCCGTCGCAGGCCGCCGAGCAGACGCTCTCAATCTCCCGGGCGGGATCCTGATAGTACCAGTCCTCCGGATCCACCGACCAGAGCACCATGGGACAGCCGCACCAGCTGCGCAGATTGTCGTCCACCTTCCCGTAGGGCGGGCGCAGCATCATCTCCCGCTCCCCGCCCAGGATATTCTGGATGATCGTCCGGCTCTGGCCGATCTGCCGGTCAAACTCCGCCCGGGTGATGCCGGTGAGGGGGGCCAGGTGGTCATAGCTGTGCAGGCCGATCTGATGCCCCTCCCGGGCCATCCGCTGCACCAGCTCCGGGTACTGCTCCGCCAGATTGCCGATGAGGAAAAAGCTGGCGTGGACCCCCCGCTCCTTGAGCCCGTCCAGCAGCGTCTCGGTGATCCTCCCCTTGGGGCCGTCGTCAAAGGTGAGGGCCACATACTTGGGCTCCTCCGCCGCTACGTCCGCCCGGCCCGGACTGCACAGGGCAAAGAGCAGCAGCCCGGTGGTCAGCCCGGTCACCGCCCAGCAGACCGCCGTCTTCCAGAAATTCATGAAAAATCCCCCTCCCTTTCCGCCTTAGTGTGGCCCAGGGAGGGGGATTTCTGTCTGGAAATGGCTGTCAGTGCTGGAAGCTCACAAAATCCGGTCGGTCACCGGGGGCTCCAGCCGCAGCTGGTCAAAATAGTGATAGAGGGGCAGCAACAGCTCAAAGCCCTCCAGCAGCGCCGGAACCAGCGACGGTGAGAAGAGCAGCTCATCCGGCTCCCGGGCGCAGGTAAAGCTGAGGTACTTCCGGTTGTACCAGGGCTCCAGCAGCGCCGTGGTGCTGCCCTTGGACTTTTTGTAGCATTCGCCGGAGAGCCGGAAGGTATCCTGCCGGTTGAAGGCCCGAACCAGCTTTTCCAGCGTGGCCGGATCCCGCTGAATGCGCCGGCGGTAGACCTCCATGTCCCGGGGGGTGCCCCAGTAGCCCAGGCCGTACTCGTAGCCGGTGGCCCGAATCTCAAACCACAGCGCGGGAATGCCGTGCCACTCCCCCTGGTCATGGGGCCGCTCCAGGGAGAGCCAGAGATGGTCTTTGTAGGGTCCGCCGTTGTGTAGCCGCCGGGCGTCCCGGTAGATGCGGGTGACCTTCAGGTTGACCTCCAGCTCCGGGTGCCGGGCCAGCATTTCGTCATAGACCGCCCGGCCCAGCTCCTGCATGGGCCGGTAGAGGTGGTTGAGGTATTCCTGCTTGTGGGCCTGGAACCAGCTCCGCTCGTTGTTCAGGGTCACCCCCCAGAGAAACTGGATGGTCTCCTCGGAAAATCCTTGAAACATCTCGCTGCCTCCCGCTCTGTCAGCTGGCCTTGTAATAGCTGTAGGCCTCCGGGGTAGAGGAGATCAGATTGCCCGCTCCGTCGTAGAGCTTCCGGTAGGTCTGCACCTTATAGCCGGTGTGGTGGCTGCCCTCTCCGGTCTTGGCGGGGATCACCTCCAGCGTCTCGCTGGTGATCTTGACGGTGATGTCCTCCGTCTTGGTGCCGTAGATGGTGGCGGTCACCTTGCCGCCGGAGTATGTACAGCTCAGCTTGATGGGATACTTGGTGTTGTTGGTGAACTTGAACTCCGGGCCGCCCCAGGAGACGGTGGCGTCCATGCCCAGGCCGATGTAGCTGGAGGCGTAGGTGTGGTTGGTGCGGGCGTCAATCTGGAGATTGGCGTACAGGGTGGCGGCGTAGATGGTGGAGGAGGTCTGGCAGATGCCGCCGCCCAGCTCCTGCACCGTCTTGCCGTTGAGGTAGGCGGGAGCCTCGGAGAAGCCCCGGGCCTTGGTGCGCTGGCCCACCACGTCATTGTAGGAGAAGGTCTCCCCCGGCAGCAGGATGGTGCCGTCGCAGTACTGGGCGGAGAGCTTGACGTTGCTCTTGCGGCCGCTGGAGCCGGAGACGTTGGTGGAATAGCTGCTCAGCTCGTCCTTGAATAGGTTGTCCTTCATCTTCTGAGTGGTGATCTCCGGCTCGGTGTAGACCAGGTCGATGGAGAGCTGGCTCCCCGGCTCCGCCGCGTCCAGAGCCTCCTGGGCCGCCTCCAAGTCGAAGGAGACACCGGTCACCGCGTCCACGATGGCGTAGTCGTTCTCCTTGTCCAGGGTGGCGTCCCTGGGCTCCACATAAATCTCGTCATAGATCGCCTGCATATCCAGGTCAGAGACGCTGCTCTCCAGGGTGGCGCAGTCAATCTGCCGCTGCTCCGGCCAGAAGCCGTTGTTAATCATCCCCGCCACGGAATCGGTCAGCTGCTCCATGTCCGCCGTCACGCCTGCGGAGCCCTTGGTGATGGAGATGCTGTCCTCCCCGATGGAATAGCTGCTCTCCACAGCGGTGTCCACCTGGCCGATGCCGGTGGCTTCGATGGCCTGGGCCAGGCCCTCCCGGTCGCCCAGAGTGGGGGCGATGGTCACCGACTGGCGCTCATCCCCCAGCTGCACCTCCAGCCAGTCCCGGCCCCGGGTGAGAAAGTCCCCGTGGCCCGGCTCCATGGCCTTCTGTAGCTGGTCCTCCACGTCCAGGGAGAGCAGATTGCGGCTGTCGTCCCAGGGGACGACGGTATAGGTCTCCCCCTCCAGCAGGATGTCCAGCGGCTTGCCCTGATATTCCGCGCTGAAATACGTCTGCACGGCGGCCCGGGCCTCCTCCAGGGTCATGCCCTGAAGCTGCCTGTCCCCCACTGTCACATCGCCCAGGATCCGATCCTGATCCACCCGGGCGCAGAGGAACAGATAGATCGCCGCCGCCAGCGCGATCAGCAGCAGCAGAACAACCAGCACTCCCTTCAGCGGGCTGCTCTTCTTTTTGGTCTTTTTTGCCCTTTTCGGGGCCGCAGTCGTTGAATTCCCCATAATTCTACCCCATTTTTCTCATTTCTCATCCGCCCGCAAAAAAGCGGGAAGCTTCGTCCGTCTCAGTATAACGAATTTCCGATAAAAATTCAAGGTCAATCCCCCGCTCTCAATCTTGCAAATTCTGAATTTCATTGTTATAATAACCATTGTATGAGAAAAAGGAGAACAGGGAATTGTTCTTTTTTCACACAGACCGCCGGCTGCGG
>CAMELY010000146.1 GCA_945926565.1 uncultured Clostridia bacterium
ACCCGGGAGTCCGGCGTCCGCCTGCTGGAGCGCAAGCTGGCGGATCTCTGCCGCAAGGCGGCTATGGCCCTGGTCTCCGACGAGGAGACCAAGCGGGTCAATGTGAACGGGGACAATCTGGAGACCTATCTGGGCCCCCGGCGCTACCACCCGGAAAAGCTGGCCCGTACCCCCCAGGTGGGCCTGGTCAACGGCCTGGCCTGGACCAGCGTGGGCGGCGAGCTGCTGGAGGTGGAGGTCAACGTGGTACCCGGCTCCGGCAAGGTGGAGCCCACCGGAAACCTGGGCAAGGTGATGGAGGAGTCCTGCCACTCCGCCATCTCCTATATCCGCAGCCGCACCCAGGAGCTGGGCATTGACCCGGACTTCTACAAGAACCGGGACATCCACATCCATTTCCCGGAGGCGGCCACCCCCAAGGACGGCCCCTCCGCCGGAATTGCCATCACCACCGCCATCGTCTCCGCCCTCACCGGGGCCAAGGTAAAGTGCGGACTGGCCATGACCGGCGAGGTCACCCTCCGGGGCCGGGTGCTGCCCATCGGCGGACTGAAGGAAAAGACCATGGCCGCCTACCGCAACGGCATCCAGACGGTGATCATCCCGGATGAAAACGAGAAGGATCTGGCGGATATCGACCAGACAGTGCGGGGAGCCCTCCGCTTTGTCACCGTGGAGCAGGTGGATCAGGTGCTGGCCGAGGCTCTGGACTTCTCTTCCGCCGCCGTGCAGCCCCAGCTCGGGCCGGACTATCTCCCGGTGCATCAGGGGGCCGCTTCCCGGCCCGGCGCACTGCCCCAGTAATTGAGGTGTTACAATGAATCTCAGCAACGCAGAATTTACCATCGGCGCCACCACGCCCAAGGCCTTTGTCCGGGACGGGCTGCCTCAGATCGCCTTTGCCGGCCGCTCCAACGTGGGCAAGAGCTCGGTCATCAATTGCCTGCTCAACCGGAAAAACTTCGCCCGGGTGGGCGCCGCCCCCGGCAAGACCAGCCAGGTGAATTACTTTCTCATCGACCGGCAGTGCTACTTTGTGGATCTGCCCGGTTACGGCTACGCCAAGGTGTCCAAGGCGGAGCGGGACCGGTGGGGAAGGCTGATGGAGGCCTATTTCGCCTCCGGCCTCATCACCCGGGGTGTCCAGATTGTGGACGCCCGGCACAAGCCCACCGCCGACGACGTGACCATGATGAACTGGTTCAAATCCACCGGCTGCCCGGTGGTGGTGGTGGCCAACAAGCTGGACAAGCTGAAAAAGAGCGAGATCGAGCCCAACCTCCAGTGTATCCGGGAGGTTTTGGAGCTGGGGGAGGAGCACATCCTGCTGCCCTTTTCCGCAGAAAAGCGTCAGGGGGCGGAGGAGCTCCGCGCTCTGCTGGTAGGCCAGCAGGGAATCCATAACTGATACAGAGAAATTCACCGGCCGCAGACCATCTTTCCGGGTCTGCGGCTTGTGTTTTGCGCCGCTTTTCTGTATAATAAATAAAATAGCGTTTCAATTTGCATTTCTTCGCCTTGGGAGGCATGCCGTTTGTCCTTTCTCAGTCAACTGGGCAGCGTCTTTGATTATCAGGCAGCCCTTGTTCTTATCATCCGCGCCTTGGCGGCGCTGCTGTGCCTGACCGTTCACGAAACCTGCCACGGCCTGGCCGCATGGCATCTGGGAGACCCCACCGCCCGGGATCAGGGCCGGCTCTCCCTCAATCCGCTGCGGCATATTGACCCCTTTGGTTTCCTGCTGCTCATTGTGGCGGGCTTCGGCTGGGCAAAGCCGGTGCCGGTCAATCCCGGCTACTTCCGCAAGCCCAAGCAGGGGATGGCCCTCACCGCCCTGGCGGGGCCTGTTTCCAATTTTGTCATGGCGCTGCTCTCCGCCGGTATTCTGAGCCTGCTCTACTATCTCAACGTAGGGGCCACTGAGCCGGGCTTTTGGGTGATGGCCGCCTTTGCGGTGCTACTCTGGCTGAATCTGGGCCTGGGCATCTTCAATCTCTTTCCCATTCCGCCCCTGGACGGCTCCAAGGTGGCCTTCTCCGTGCTGCCCAACCGGATCTACGGGTTGATTCTCCGCTACGAGCGGTATGTCATGCTGCTGCTGTTTGCTCTGGTGTTTTTCAACGTGCTGGACGGGCCCATGGGCTATCTGATGAACCTGCTGGCCAGCGGCATGTGCCGGCTCACCGGCCTGCCCATGGGTGTGCTGGCTATCCTGCTCAACTACATCTACGCCTGAGGAGATATGATGGAAGTACCGGTTTATCACCTGGAGAGCGTGGTCAAGACCCGGAACGAGCCCGCCGACTTTGACGGGCCCCTGGATCTGATCCTCGCCCTCCTGAGCAAAAATAAGATGGAGATCCAGGACATTCAGATCTCCCTCATTCTGGATCAGTATCTGGCCTGGATGGACCGGCGGAAGGAGCTGGATCTGGAGGTGGCCAGTGAGTTTGTCACCATGGCGGCCCAGCTGGTCTATATCAAGACCCGGATGCTGCTGAGCATTCACGACGAGGAGGCCCTCTCCGAGATGGAGGAGCTGATCGCCTCGCTGGAGGAGCGCCAGCGCCACGAGAACTATAAAAAGATTAAGGTGCTGCTGCCCCTGATGCAGAACCGCTACGAGGTGGGCCGGGACTGCATCACCCGGATGCAGGAGCCCATCACCCCGGACAAGACCTACCGCTATGTCCACCAGCCCCAGGATCTGCAGACCGCCATGGCCGCTCTACTGCGCAGAAGCGGGGAGCAGCTGCCGCCCCCGGAGCAGGCCTTTCAGGGTATCGTGGGCCGGGAGCCCTATCCCGTGGGCAGCAAGGCCAAGGAGATCATCGCCCGACTCATCCGCAGCGGCGTCACCAAATTCAAGGCGCTGTTTCAAAACAGTAAGAGCCGGTCGGAAATTGTGGCCACCTTCCTGGCCATTCTGGAGCTGTGCAAGTCCAGCCGGATCCGCCTGGCGGGCACCGGCAGCGACTGCACCGTGGTGAAGACCGACGCGGAGCCGGAGGAGGAGACTGCCGTCCCGGCGGAAGCTCCTTCCTGAGCCGGTGGGTATAGACAGGAGAAATTATGGAAAAACTGGAACCGAAAGACATGGAATCCGCCCTGGAGGCCATTCTCTTTGCCGCCGGAGAGCCCATCGGGGTAGACCGGCTGTGCCTCGCTCTGGAGCTGGATCGGAATACGGTGGACAGCCTGTGCAAGCAGTTGGCCGACCGCTACAGCTACGACCGCCGGGGCATCCGGCTGCTGCGGCTGGGAGACAACTATCAGCTCTGCTCCGCCCCGGAATACGCCGACCGCATCCGCAAGGCTTTTGAGCGGCGCAAGCCTCCTCAGCTCTCCCAGCCTGCCCTGGAGGTGCTGACCATTATCGCCTATTTCCAGCCCACCACCCGGGCCTATGTGGAGCAGGTGCGGGGGGTGGACTCCTCCTACACGGTAAACCTGCTGCTGGAGCGGGGCCTGATTGAGGAGGCGGGACGGCTGGCTGTCCCCGGGCGGCCCACCCTGTTTCGCACCACCGACCGGTTCCTCCGCTGCTTCAGCCTTTCCAGCCTGGACGAGCTGCCGCCCCTGCCCCAGACCGGGGAGGAGGCCAAGCTGACCCAGGAGCTTCAGCAGGCGGCAGCCATGCTCCAGGCGGAGCAGGAGGCACCGCCGGAACAGAAAGAGGACTGACATGACCGGCTGGATTGTTGCAGGCAGCATTTTGCTGGCGCTGCTTCTGCTCTCCCTGCTGCGGTTGGGGGCGGAGGTCTCCTACGGAG
>CAMELY010000147.1 GCA_945926565.1 uncultured Clostridia bacterium
GGAGGTGTCACACATGAAAAACCTGTTCCAATGGGCGGACGAGTACATTCGGGAGAGCGACTGGAAGACGCTGGCCGCGCTCAAGTTCTGCCTGTGCGCCATGGGGATTCTGATCGGACTTTTTGTCCCCAGTAAGGCGAAAAAGCCTGTGCTCATCGGGGCGGCGGCGGTGTTTGTCGGCACCTACATCCCCCTCATGGCGAAATTCTTCCGCATTGTGGGGAGATCGCTGTCCAAGGCCGCCGATTAAGGCCGTGTGATAGGAGAATGCAGATGTCCTTTTGCAAGCGTACAGAGAAACCGGCGGCGCAGCCGGAGAACAAGCAGCCGGAGCACTCCAGCCTTTTCCAACAGCTGCTGGAGGAAAAACGCCGCCTGCTCAGCGGTCTGGAGGAGGATCCGGTCTACAGCAGGGACAGCTGGATGGACCGAAACGCAGACGGAGACGACTTCCGTGACTTGAATTCCATCGAGTGGTATTTGCTCCGGGAGGGCGTGCCGCTGAATGAGGCCGTCTCCGGGTACGTCCAATGGCGGAAGTATGCAGCCGAGCAGCTGGAGGCCAATCCGGAATCGATCCGCTCCTTTTCCAGGGGCCTGTTGGGCATCAAGGATAGCATCCATATCCGGATTCCCGGCCGTGAGACGCTGGATGCCCTGGGCGAAGACCGGGAGGCGGTTCTGGAGCGGTGCCGGGCCAACGCCATTTGCATTACCATGGAGCTTTCCGAGGGCCGCTATCACAACTTCACAGACGCCCATGACTATCTGGACGTCACCGAGGTGGGCTGGGGCATGTGCGACGATGCGGCCACGATCTACTTCCGGTATCAGAAGAAAGTTTTGACGCCGGAGGAACAGGAGCAGGAGAAACGGGAGCAGGAGCTCCGGAACCTGGAAGCCCAGCTGAAGTGGGGGGAGGAGACCGTAAAGAAGATGCATATCCGAACCCTTGCGGACATTGAGAGACAGGAGCGTCAACTGAACCGGGAGCTGGAGCGGCTGGTAAAACGGTGCGCGGAGGTTCGGAATGCGATATGGCTCAAAAATCAGCCGTCTGAATTGCTCACCCGTGAGAGCCTGCGGGCGGAAGAGCAGGCGATTCACCGCCGCCAGTGCGAGTGCCGGAGTCAGCTTCAGGATCTGGCCTACGCCAGAACATATCTGACTTCCCGGAAGACACAGTGACCGGGGACTTCCCCGGAGAGGAGAGAAGATGGACTACAACAACGACCGCCTGCGCCAGCTCAGCGGCCAGGCCGCCCGCAAGCAGAAGATCATCGCCATGCTGGACAGCCTCTATGCCCAGCGGCGGGAGCTGGAGGCCCACGCCGCCGAATTGGAGCACCGAAGCCAGGCGGAGCAGTCCGACGTGGACCGGCTGGAGCGCACCACCCTCACCGCCCTCTTCTACCGGATGACCGGGAAGCTGGAGGAGCAGATGGACAAGGAGCGGCGGGAGGCCTATGCCGCCCGGCTCAAGCACCAGAGCGCCCTCCGGGAGCTGGAGGCCGTTCAGAGCCAGATCGCCGTTCTGGAGGAGGAGCGGCGGGGGCTCTACGGCTGTGAGGAGGCGCTGGCCCAGGCTTTGGAGGAGAAGCGGGCATGGCTGCGCCAGTCCGGTTCCCCCCAGGGAGCGAAGCTTTTGGAGCAGGAGGAGGCCATCGCCGCCCTGGACAGTCAGGAGCGGGAGATTCAGGAGGCCAAAACGGCGGGCGTCCGGGCCCTTTCCATCACAGACAGCATCCTCTCCAGCCTCTCTGAGGCCGAGGGCTGGGGCACCTGGGATCTGGTGGGGGGCGGTATGCTCTCCGCCATGGCCAAGCACGACGCCCTGGACAAGGCCCAGGACCGGGTGGAGTCGCTGCAGGTGGCGCTGCGCCAGTTCCAGACCGAGCTGGCCGACGTGCAGGTCGAAGCTGACCTGCAACTTCAGATGGACGGCTTTCTCCGCTTTGCAGATTACTTCTTTGACGGTCTGCTGGCGGACTGGGCGGCGCTGGATCACATCAACAGCTGCCAGAACCGGGTGCGGGATATCCGGAACCAGATCCACTCGGTGTTGGATCACCTGAACTGGAGCCTGGAGCAGGTGCAGGAGCAGAGGGGAAGCCTTCAGCGGGAGCTGGAGCGCTGGGTGACCGACGCCTGAGGGACTTGACAAGGGCGAGATAACGTGTTAGCGTATGAAAGTAAAGTGAGGGAGGAGAGTCTGCCATGGACGTACAGGTGAAGGATATTCTGCTGATGAAGAAGGCCCACCCCTGCGGGGGGAAGGAATGGGATGTACTGCGCG
The DNA here is from genome assembly GCA_945926565.1 of uncultured Clostridia bacterium. Taxonomy (GTDB): domain Bacteria; phylum Bacillota; class Clostridia; order Oscillospirales; family Oscillospiraceae; genus Onthomonas. Next base: position 2,297 of record CAMELY010000147.1, read on the forward strand.
TCGGCATGGACTTCCGCCTCCGGTGCCGGACCTGCGGCCGGGAGATGATGATTCCCCGGAGCAAGGCGGAGAAGGCGATCAAAAAAATCATCCGAGAAACCGAGGAATGACCGATGAAAGAATTCTGGTCGGACCGGATCCGGGGCATCACCCCCTACACACCGGGGGAGCAGCCCAGGAACCGGACGTTCATCAAGCTCAATACCAATGAAAATCCCTATGCGCCCTCCCCCAAGGCGGTGGAGGCCATCCGCGAGACGGCGGGGGAGGGCCTGCGGCTCTATCCTGACCCGGAGGGGACGCCCCTGATTCAGGCCCTGGCCCGGCGCACCGGCCTGCAGGAGAATCAGATCTTTGTGGGAAACGGCTCAGACGAGGTACTGGCCTTCGCCTTTCAGGCCTTTTTTGACCAGGGGAGCACCATTGTCTTCCCGGACATCACCTACTCCTTCTACCCCGTCTACGCCAACCTCTTCGGCATCCGCTGCCGCACAATTCCCCTGAGAGAGGACTTCACCCTGCCGGTAGAGCAGTTTTTGGGGGATAATGACGGCGTGGTCATCGCCAATCCCAACGCCCCCACCGGCATTGAACTGGCCCAGGAGGGCATCCGCCGCATCCTGGAGGGAAACCCGGACAAGGTGGTCATTGTGGACGAGGCCTATGTGGACTTCGGCGGCGTCTCCACCCTGCCCCTGATTGACGAATACCCCAACCTTCTGGTGGTGCAGACCACCTCCAAGTCCCGGGCCCTGGCGGGGCTCCGGGTGGGCTTCGCCTTCGGCAATGCCAATCTCATCGCCGGTATCAACTGCGTGAAAAACTCCATCAACTCCTATACCCTGGACCGGCTGGCCATCGCGGGGGCGACCGCCGCGGTGGAGGACGAGGACTATTTCCAGGCCCAGCGGCGCAGGGTGATGGATACCCGGGAGCGGACGGCGGCCCGGCTGCGGGAGCTGGGCTTTACCGTCCTGCCCTCTCAGTCCAACTTTATCTTTGTAAGCCATCCCGCCGTTCCGGCCAAAAAACTCTTTGCCGGACTCCGGGAGGAGGGGATTCTGGTGCGCTACTTCGCCCAGCCCCGGATTGACAATTACCTCCGTATCACCATCGGCACAGACCCGGATATGGAGGCCCTGGCGGCTGCGCTGGAGCGGCTGACCCAATAACGCAAGGGCACACTCAGATTTGGGTGTGCCCTTTTGACAGGAGGAGAAACATGGACGAGCAAGTTCTTTTGCAGATGCTCCGCCAGGTGCAGGCAGGGGAGCTGTCCCCGGAACAGGCCGCCCGGGAGATCGGGCCGGAGCCCTTTGTCCGGCTGGACTATGCCACCGTGGACACCCAGAGAAAGGCCCGCCAGGGGGTGCCGGAGGTGATCTACGGGGCCTCCAAGACCCCGGAGCAGATCACAGGCATCTGCCAGACTCTGCTCCGGCGGGGGGAGCGCAATATCCTCATCACCCGGCT
>CAMELY010000148.1 GCA_945926565.1 uncultured Clostridia bacterium
AAGGAGTTTTCCCCCATGATCTTCAATGAAGAGACCCGAGAACTGCTGGCCATGGTCCGGGAGTTCGTGGATAAAGAAGTCATTCCCACCGTGGGCGAATACGAGAAGACCGGTGAATTCCCCGAGAAGCTGCTGAATATGGCCTGTGATATGGGCCTGAACCAGCTGTGCATCCCGGCGGAGTACGGCGGCCCCGGCCTGACCAACGTCCAGGCCTTCGCCATCGCAGAGGAGATCGCCCGGGGCGACATCGGCATCGGCACCACCCTGATCGCCAACGCCCTGGCCTCCTATCCTGTCCTCATCGCCGGCACCGACGCCCAGAAGAAGCTGTGGTTTGACACCATGGTGGAGAAGAAGTACGCCGCCTTCTGCCTCACCGAGCCCAACGCCGGCTCCGACGCCGGCGGCGTCCAGACCACCGCCGTTGAGGATGGCGACGACTATATCATCAACGGCACCAAGTGCTTTATCTCCAACGGCCCCATCGCCGGTATCTACACCGTCCTGGCCTCCACCCGTAAGAAGGCGGGCATCATGGGCCTCTCTGCCTTTATCGTGGAGCGGGACCGTCCCGGCGTCTCCATCGGCAAGGAAGAGGATAAGATGGGCATGCGGCTCAGCTGCACCTCTGAGGTCATCTTCGACAACGTCCGGGTGCCCAAGGATCACCTGCTGGGCAAGAAGAACCGGGGCTTTAAGTATATCATGGAGACCCTGGATCACTCCCGGGCCGGCGTGGGCGCCTTCGGCGTCGGCATCGGCCAGCGGGTGGTGGAGGAGGCCACCAAGTACGCCAAGCAGCGCAAGCAGTTCGGCCAGCCTGTGGCCAACTTCCAGGCGGTAGAGATGATGCTGGCTGACATGGAGATCCAGGTTCAGTCCGCCCGGCAGATGTACCTCCACGCCGCCGAGCTGATGGACGCCGGCCTGCCCTTCACCATGGAGGCCGCCATCGCCAAGACCATGGGCACCGACACCGGCATGAAGTGCGCCGTGGACGGCGTCCAGGTCATGGGCGGCTACGGCTATATGAAGGAGTACCCCATGGAGAAGCTGATGCGGGACGCCAAGATCCTGCAGATCTATGAGGGCACCAACCAGATTCAGCGCACCGTCATCGCCGGCCAGCTGAAGAAAAAGTATACCGACGGCCCTGCCCCCAAGACTGCGCCCGCCGCTATGCCGGAGCGCAAGGCGGAGCCCCAGAAGCCGGTGGCCGCCGCTGTGGAGGCGGTGAAGACCGCTGAGGCCCCCAAGGCCCAGGGCAAGGGCCTGAACATCCTGGTCTGCGTCAAGCAGGTGCCGGACACCACCCAGATCAAGATCGACCCGGTGAAGCACACCCTGATCCGGGAGGGCGTCCCCGCCATCGTCAACACCTTTGACACCTACGCCCTGGAGGTCGCCCTCCGGCTGAAGGATCAGGTGGGCGGCAAGGTCACCGTCATCTCCATGGGCATTCCCAAGGCCAAGGAGGCTCTGCGGGAGTGCATCGCCGCCGGCGCGGACGAGGCCTATCTGATCACCGACCGGGCCTTCGGCGGCTCCGACACCCTGGCCACCTCCAAGATCATCTCCACTGCCATCAAGGCCCTGGAGGAGAAGAACGACCGGGCCTTTGACTGCATCCTCTGCGGCAAGCAGGCCATCGATGGAGACACCGGCCAGGTGGGCCCCGAGATCTCCCAGCATCTGAACCGGGCGCTGGTGTCCTACGCGGTGGAGGCCTCCGTTCAGGCCAACGGTACCATCAAGTGCAAGCGGGAGAGCGACGAGGGCTATGACTTCTTCTCCGTGGCCACCCCCTGCGTGATCACCGTCAACAAGACCCCCTTCGACCTGCGCTACCCCAACTTCAAGAGCCAGCGGGCGGCCCGGACGGCGGAGATCCCCGAGCTGACCTCCGCCGAGGTGGTGGTCGCCCCCGAGGAGCGGGGCCTGGCGGGCTCTCCCACCAAGGTGATCAAGACCTATACCCCCACCCACCAGAAGAACGGCATGAAGCTGGAGGGCCTGACCGGCGCTGAGGCCGCCGACAAGCTGGTGGGCCTGCTGAGCGACGCCAAGCTGCTGTGATCGAGGAGGGTATCTGAACATGGAATACAAGAATCTCTGGGTCTATATTGAGACCGACGAAGGCACCGCCAAGAATGTGGGCTATGAGCTGCTCAACCCCGGCCGCCGCATGGCGGACAAGCTGGGCCAGGAGCTGGTGGCCGTGGTGCTGGGCAAGAACGTGGCCCAGGTGGCCAAGCAGGCCATCGCCTACGGCGCGGACAAGGCCATCCTGGTGGAAGGCGACGAGTACGCCACCTACAACACCGATGCCCAGACCTACGCCATGGTGGAGCTGATCCACAAGTATCAGCCCTCCATCGTCCTCTACGGCGCAACCAACAACGGCCGTGACGTGGGCCCCCGGGTGGCCTGCGCCCTCCATACCGGCCTGACTGCCGACTGCACCGCCCTGGACATCGATGAGCAGGGCCTGCTGGCCTCCACCCGTCCCGCCTTTGGCGGCAACCTGATGGCCACCATCTCCTGCCCGGATCACCGCCCCCAGATGTCCACCGTCCGTCCCGGCGTCTTTAAGAAGCCCGTCCTGGACGAGAGCCGCCCCGGCGAGATCATTGCCGAGGACATCCACATCCCCGCCGACCAGATCCGCGTCCACCTGCTGGAGCGGGTGAAGGAAGTGGCCGAGGCGGTCAACCTGGAAGAGGCGGAGATCATCGTCTCCGGCGGCCGGGGCCTCAAGAGCGCTGAGAACTTCCAGCTGGTGCAGGAACTGGCCGACGCCATGGGCGCCACTGTGGGCGCCTCCCGGGCCGCTGTGGATGCGGGCTGGATTCCCCACGCCCATCAGGTGGGCCAGACCGGCAAGACGGTGGCTCCCAAGATCTATGTGGCGGTGGGCATCTCCGGCGCCATCCAGCATCTGGCGGGCATGTCCGGCTCGGACACCATCATCGCCATCAACAAGGATCCCGACGCCCCCATCTTCTCTGTGGCGGACTACGGCATCGTGGGCGACCTGTTTGAGGTTGTCCCCGCCCTGACCAAGGCGATCCTGGACAAGAAAGCGTAAGAAAAGACCCGGTACAGAGCCATATTTAAATGCGACGCCCTCCGGCGGGCTGGAGCAATCCAGCCGCGCCGGAGGGCGCTTTTACTTCAGATAAAAATACGCACAGCAAAAGCGGGTTCCATTTCTGGAACCCGCTCATGGTTACAATGTTGAAAAACAACAGGTGACAGATTTAGAACTTGGAGCAGACAGGAGCGTTCTTGGCGGCGGACTCCTTGTCGAACCACACCAGGTTGTTGCCGGTCTCCTTGTCGAACAGCTGCAGCAGGTTGGCGGGGAAGGTGAAGTCCACTTTCTTGGTGGTGCCGTCGATCAGGCCCTGATCCACGTCGACAGTGGAGACAACCAGAACCACCTCGTCACCGGCGCAGTCGGTGTGCAGGTGCAGGGAGGAGCCCATCATCTCGCAGACGTCCACGTTAGCGGTCAGGCCGCCGGGGCCCATGGTGATGTGCTCAGGACGGATGCCGGCCACGATGTCGCAGGGCTGCTGGTTGTTGGCCCGCAGAGCCTTCTGATGCAGCTCAGACAGCTCGAAGTCCTTGCCCTTGATCTGAGCATAGTACTTGTTCTGCTTGACAATCAGCTTGGCGTCGTTGAAGAAGTTCATCTGGGGGGTGCCGATGAAGCCTGCCACGAACAGGTTCACGGGGCAGTTGAACAGCTCCTGAGGAGT
>CAMELY010000149.1 GCA_945926565.1 uncultured Clostridia bacterium
TCGACGAGGTGCTGGAGCTGCTGATGGATCTGGACGCCACCGACGAGCAGCTGGATTCCCCCATGCTCTTCTGCTCCGCCCGGGCAGGCACCGCCTCCTACTCCCCCGAGGTGCCGGGCACCGACCTGAAACCCCTGTTTGACACCATTCTGGAGTATATCCCCGCCCCCGAGGTGGATCTGGAGGCCCCCTTCCAGATGCTGGTCTCCTCCATTGACTACAACGAGTTTGTGGGCCGCATCGCCGTGGGCCGCATTGAGCGGGGCACCATCCAGCAGAACCAGGAGATCGTGGTCTGCAACTACCATGACCCGGATAAGGTCTCCAAAAAGATGAAAGCCACCGCCCTGTTCCAGTTTGACGGTCTGGCCCGGGTGCCGGCGGAGTCCGCTGAGGCGGGCAACATCATCGCCCTGTCCGGCATCGGCGACATCACCATCGGCGACACCATCTGCGCCCCCGAGGCGGTGGAGCCTCTGAGCTTTGTCAAGATCTCCGCTCCCACCATGGAGATGACCTTCTCGGTCAACGACTCCCCCTTCGCCGGCAAGGACGGCAAGTACGTCACCAGCCGCAACCTGCGGGACCGGCTCTTCCGGGAGACCCTGAAGGACGTGTCCATCCGCATCAGCGAGGTGGAAAACGCCACCGACTCCTTCAACGTGGCCGGCCGGGGCGAGATGCACCTGTCCATCCTCATCGAGACCATGCGCCGGGAGGGCTATGAGTTCCAGGTCTCTCCCCCCCGTGTCCTCTACCGGGAGATTGACGGCCAGAAGTGCGAGCCCATTGAGCGGCTGGTGCTGGACGTGCCCTCCGACTATGTGGGCGCCGCCATCGAGGCCCTGGGTACCCGCAAGGGCGAGCTGGTGGACATGACTCCGGTGGGCAATCGGATGAAGGTGGAGTTTTTGATCCCCTCCCGGGGCCTCTTCGGCTACCGGAACGAGTTTCTCACCGCCACCAAGGGCGAGGGCATTATGACCTCCGTCTTCGAGACCTACGCCCCCTACAAGGGCGACCTGCAGCGCCGGAACACCGGCTCCCTCATCGCCTACGAGACCGGCGAGGCGGTGGCCTACGGCCTGTTCAACGCCCAGGACCGGGGCGCATTGTTCATCACCGCCGGCACCCCCGTCTACGAGGGCATGGTGGTGGGCGTCTCCCCCAAGCTGGAGGACATTACCGTCAACGTCTGCAAGAAAAAGCAGCTGACCAATATGCGGGCCTCCGGCTCCGACGAGGCCCTGCGCCTCATCCCCGCCCGGCAGATGAGCCTGGAGCAGTGCCTGGAGTTTTTGGCGGACGACGAGCTGCTGGAGGTCACCCCCCATCACCTGCGCCTGCGCAAGCGCATCCTCAACCACGAGCTGCGGATGAAGGCCCTCAAGGGTCATAAGGGCTAATGACCGGCAGGAAGCCTGGATTCGCCTGATTTTCCCAATTTTTCCGCCCATCTCCCCCTTGACAAGAGGGGGATGGGCGTTTATAATATTCACGCACAATAAAGAAGGAACGGTATCCCGTCCTCACCTGCCGCCCGAAGGCGTCTGGTCAACATTGGTTTTGATCTCCCGGCGTATGCTGGGGGTGCCATGCGGATACCGTTTCCGGTATTCGCGTTTTATTTTTCTGGGAGGTGTTTTCGCATTAGCAGCACGACGCATCAGATCAACGAAGAAATTCGTGACAAGGAAGTCCGTCTGATTTCCGCAACCGGCGAGCAGCTGGGCATTATGTCTGCCCGGTCCGCTCTGGAGATTGCCGCCAAGCAGGATCTGGATCTGGTCAAGATCTCCCCCAAGGCGACCCCTCCGGTGTGCAAGGTCATGGACTATGGCCGCTTCCGCTTCGAACAGGCCAAGCGGGACAAGGAAATCCGCAAGAACCAGCATGTGGTGGAGATCAAGGAGATCCGCATGTCTCCCGGCATCGACGTGGGCGACTTTAACGTCAAGCTCCGCAATGCCAAGAAGTTCCTGTCCGAGGGCAACCGGGTCAAGGTAGCTGTCCGTTTCCGGGGCCGCGAGATGGCCCACACGGAGATTGGCGCCGATCTGCTGGGGCGTTTCGCTGAGGAGTGCGGCGACGTGGCCAACCTGGATAAGAAGCCGAATATGGAGGGCCGGCACATGATCATGTTCCTGTCCCCCAAGACGGCCAAGGAGCTCTCCGCGGCCGCAAAGAAGACTGGCGAGTCCAAAGAGTAAACCGTGGCGGAGGTTCCGCCTGACGAAAGGAGAACATTCATCATGCCTAAGATGAAAACCCATAGCGGCGCAAAGAAGAGATTTGCCCTCACCAAGAACGGCAAGGTCAAGCGCGCCCATGCCTTCAAGTCCCACCTGCTCAACGGTCACGGCAAGACCACCAAGCGGAAGAGAGGCCTCCGGAAGGGCGCCTATGCGGATGTGACCAACGCTGCCACCATCCGCGAGATGATTCCCTACAAATAAGAGATAAGGAGGCAATTGAACAATGGCTAGAGTGAAACGCGCGATGATGACGCGCAAGAGACGCAATAAGGTTCTGAAGCTGGCAAAGGGCTACTGGGGCTCCAAGAGCAAGCATTTTAAGATGGCCAAGCAGGCCGTCATGAAGTCCGGCAACTACGCCTACATCGGCCGTCGCCAGAAGAAGCGCGACTTTCGCCGTCTGTGGATCACCCGGATTTCCGCCGCCTGCAAGCTCAACGGCCTGAACTATTCCAGCTTTATGCACGGCCTGAAGCTGGCCCAGGTGGAGATCGACCGCAAGATGCTCTCCGAGCTGGCTGTCAACGACGCCGCCGCCTTTGCTCAGCTGGCTCAGCTGGCCAAGAGCAAGCTGGCCTGATTTTCGCAAACCAAACAGCGTGATGGCTCCCGGGCTGTCACGCTGTTTTTTTGATTTCTCCTGTAATGAAGGGACGAGCGATGCGTCCAATAGACAGAGAGGTGAGATCATGGAGTCATTTGACGGTCTGTACCGGCAGTACGCCCGGGAGGTCTACCGGTTCGCCCTGTCCCTGTGCCGGGATGAGCACGTGGCGGAGGACATCACCCAGGAGACCTTTCTCAAGGCGCTGAAGCATTTGGAGGACTTCCGGGGCCAGTGCCAGCTGAAAACCTGGCTGTTCCAGATCGCCCGGAACGAGTGGGTCTCCCGCTGCCGGAAGGACAGGCGCCTCACCGCCCTGGAGGACTGCCAGGAGCAGACGGACAGGGCCTGCCTGGAGGAACAGCTCTCTGACCGGGAGGCCGCTTTCGCAATCCACCGGCGGCTCCATGCGCTTTCAGAGCCCTACAAGGAGGTGTTCACCCTGCGGCTCTTTGGGGAGCTGTCCTATGCCCAGATCGCGGAGCTGTTTGGAAAGAGTGAGAACTGGGCCAGGGTGACCTTTTACCGGGCAAAGCAAAAGTTAAAGGAGGAATCAAAATGAACGTCTCATGTGAGGTCATACAGGATCTGCTGCCCCTGTATGAGGACGGCGTGTGCAGCCAGGCATCCCGTGCCCTGGTGGAGGAGCATCTGCGCACCTGCCAGGACTGCGCGGCCGTGCGCAAAGCGATGGAACAGCCCATCGAGCCCCCTCCGGTGGAGGTAGATGAGGCCAATCCTCTGCGGGCGCTGAAACGGGTCACGCAAAAGCGGAGAGTCGCGCTCTGCTGCGCCTGTGCCGCCCTTGTGACGCTGCTGGGCATATTTCTCTTCGTCGCCCTCCGCTTTGGGTGGGTCTCCAACGTGCCGCCGGAGCAGGTGGAGCTGCTGCAAACCGTGGAAAACGA
>CAMELY010000150.1 GCA_945926565.1 uncultured Clostridia bacterium
AATCTGGATGTGATGAAGCAGGCGGACTGGCTCATCGACGTAGGCCCTGATGGCGGCACCGCCGGCGGGGAAAGCGTTTTTACCGGTACTGCGAGAGAATTGGCAGAGCACGGCAAAACAATCACGGCGGAATATCTCCGAAAATCTCTATAAAGGGCATAGTATAGAAGCCTCCATACTGTTTCTTTCTCCGCATTAAATCTCAGATACATTCACTTGGAGCTACAACCACTGCATCTATCGTTACAAGCCATCTACCTTTGCTGAAGCTAAGGACTTGATCGAACGCTATATTCATTTTTATAACCATGAGCGTATTCAGCTAAAAACGGGAGTGGCTCCGCTCACGCTTCGCCACTCCGTTTAAACTCTATATTCCCTATACTGGGCGCTTTTTTGTGCTGTCTGTATGTTGTGGGGCTGTTCAACTGCTGCTTCAAAAAGGGCGCTAAAGCGTGTTACTCTTGCCAATCGACGAAGAGCGGGGGTTCTAACCCCACCAGTTACCGCTGAAAGGCGATTGGCATCTATGGAATGATTCGAGAAATTCAGGGCTGAAAAAGCCCGAAAACGGTTGATGCCACTGGCGAAAAGCCGGTGGCATCAACCGTTTGGATTTTATACTGCCGGTGGCGGGGGTCGAACCCGCACGCCATCGCTGGCAACGGATTTTGAGTCCGCCTCGTCTGCCAATTCCAACACACCGGCATTTTAACGGTGCCTATTATATCGGATTTCCCCGGAAAAAGCAAGGGGTGAAACCGGGAAATGGGGGAAATTTGGGATAGGAATTTCCCGGCGGTTGTGGTAAAATACAAAATGAATTGTTATGGGCCTGATGCTGTGAAGGAGGGTAAGAAATGAGGCGAAGACTCGGGACATTGACGATCCTGATCGTGCTGCTCTGCCTGCTCACCGGCTGCGGTCTGCGCAGCGGCGATGATCTTTACGCCCTGCCCAAGACCTCTGTGGAGTACGAGAGTCTTCAGCGGGCGCTGCAAGGACTGCTGGACAGCGGCCTGGAATATGCGGCCCCCCTCTCCGGCTCCAATACCCAGCCGGTTCAGGATGTAGATCTCAATGGCGACGGCATCGGTGAGGCGGTGGCCTTTTTCCGGGACAGTTCGGGCAAAGAGGCAGGGCTCCAGGTCTATCTCTTTGCCCAAGACGAGGACGGAACGTATGAGGTGATGACCGTCATCAGCGGCCAGGGCAGTGCAGTCAATTCGGTGACCTATCCCAAACTGGTGGAGGGAGAGAACCGGGCGGTGGTCATCAGCTGGCAGATCTCCTCTGGCATCTATGCCCTGTCCGCCTACAGTGTTTGGCAGGGGGGCAGCCAGGAGCTGCTGGCCTCCCAGAATTATACCAGATATGTGGTGCAGGATATGGACCAGGACGGGATAGATGAAATCCTGATTTTTCACTTGGACCCGTCGGACGTGAGCAATAACCGGGCGGAATACTACGGCTATGTGGACGGAGGCCTGGTCAAGCTCAGCGAGGCCCACCTCTCCTTTGATCTGGCCTCTATTGAGCGGATCCGGCCCAGCCGTCTGGCCGGCGGAGAGAGCGCCGTCTATCTCACCGGCTATGCCACGGACGCTGATGGAGGAGAAGGCGCCTCCAGCATCCAGATTACGGATATTTTAGCCCTGCGGGATGGGTCGCTGGTCAACGTGACCCGGGATGAGTCGGCAGGTTCCAGCCTGTCCACCCGCCGGCGGATCTATGTCACTGATCAGGATCTGAACGGAGACGGCATCTGGGAGATTCCCGTCCTCTCCAACAGCTATGAGCGGCTGGAAAACGGGACGGTCTGCGTCTCAGAGAACTTTTATCTCATCTCCTGGGTTCAGTTTGATCTGGAGGGCAACCAGCACCCCCTCTGCACGACCTATTATAACAGCAGCGACGGCTGGTATCTGATGATTCCGGAGGAATGGAAGGGGCAGATCGCGCTGGCCCGGAGCGACTGCAACGAGGGAACGACGGTGGAGCGCAGCATCCAGTTTTATGCCCTGGAGAAGGAGAATCCGGAGCTGGACAGCCAGCTCCAGTCGGATCCAGTGACCGGAAACGCGGTGCTCTCCAATACGGAGGCAAAGCTCTTTCTGACCATCTATAAGAACACCGGCACAGACCGGGTGCGGCGCTCCAGCATGGGGGGCAGAACCCCGCTGGAGATCGGAGATGATAACTCTGTCTATTCGGTGAGTCTGACCGGAGACAGCCTGAGCGGCTGGACGGCGGAGACGGTGCAGGACAACCTGCGGATTATCGTGACCAACTGGTCCAATGACTGAGGGAGTGGCGAGATGAAAAAGGTACTGGTACTGGAAGATGAAGACAATATCCGCAGCTTTGTGGTGATCAATTTGAAGCGGGCGGGCTACGACACCCTGGAGGCCTCCAGCGGCGAAGAGGCCCTGGAGGTGGTCAAGCGTAACCCCGACATCCGGGTGGCCCTGTTGGATGTGATGCTGCCGGGCATCGACGGCTTTGAGGTCTGCCGCCGGCTGCGGGCGGACAACGCCAAAATCGGCATTATTATGCTCACTGCCCGCACCCAGGAGATGGATAAGGTCACCGGCCTGATGACCGGCGCCGACGACTATGTGACCAAGCCCTTTTCCCCGGCGGAGCTCACCGCCCGGGTGGACGCCCTCTACCGCCGCACCGGCGGGGAGCCGGTGCTGGACAGCGGGGAGATCCGGCAGGATCCCTTCCTGCTCAACACCCGTAACCGCACGCTGGAGAAGAACGGCAAGCGGATCAAGCTGACCCAGGTGGAATACTCAGTCATCAAGCTGTTCATGGACAACCCCGGCAAGGCCCTCTCCCGGGACGAGATTCTGGAGGCGGTCTGGGGCAGGGACTACTTCGGCGAAGTAAAAATCGTGGACGTGAACATCCGCCGGCTCCGGCTCAAGGTGGAGGACGACCCCACCAATCCCACCTACATCACCACTGTCTGGGGTTACGGCTATAAGTGGGGATTTTGATTGAAGGCAGAACAGAAGGGAGGCTGACAGAATGGCTGACCAGGGAAATGTGCGCCATCTGGGCGAATGGCTCAAGCTGAGTGAGATCATCCATCCCTCCAGTCTCTTTCAAAAGGGCATCCGGCGGCGTTGGATGATCAACAGCGTGGGCGTCGTGCTCAGTATCGTCATCGCGGTGATTATCTTTGCCGCGGTGGGTCTGAGCAGCTACTACTACAACTCCATGCGGCTGGGCCTGGAGGCAAAGGCCAAGGCGGCCAGTGAGTTTTTCTCCAGCTATGCCACCACCGAGTCGGAATATCTGGACATGGCCAACTACTATCTCAGTGAGTTTGACGAGCGGGACCGGCTGGAGCTCCAGTTTATCGACAACCAGCGGGAGCGGGTGATCCTGTCCTCCCTGTCCTCCTACGGCCTCAACGCCGCGGGCAACTCGCTGACGCCGGATGTGGAGAGCGCGGAGGAGAGCAAGAGCACCGGCTATTGGGTAGGCCGGGACCCCAGCACCGGAGAGCGGATTATGGCGGTCTCCTCCCCCATCCTGAACGGCGGGGAGGTCAAGGGGATCATGCGCCTGGTCACCTCTCTCTCCGTGGTGGATCGTCAGATTGTGCTCATTGTCTTCCTGATTATGCTGGGCGGACTTCTGCTTATCGTCATGATGGACGCTCCCAGCATCTATTTTATTAGGTCCCGCGTGGATCCGATGGCAGGCATTACCGAGACGGCCAAGCGGATCGCCGCCGGCAGCTACGGCATT
>CAMELY010000151.1 GCA_945926565.1 uncultured Clostridia bacterium
TTCCCCCGTCCGCGGTGCCGCCGCGGATGGGCGCTTCCTTGCGCAACGTTGCGCAATTTTTATTTTGCAACCATTTTTCCCAAAACACTAATTAAATAATAACAGGCCAATCTTTTATTGTCAACGCTCTATATTGCACAAGAAGGCATCTCTTTCTTTGTGCATTTTAACTTATTCGCGTCTGTTTTTCTGTGAAAAGACAATGGACAATCGGTTGCACAATTCAAAGCGTTTGAAACGAAAGAATTAGCATTTTGCCCAGTACAAACGGTTTTTGAAACGTTTCCATTCAAAAATCTGTCCATATGACGGAAACGATTCCATTTATTTTGTGGATTCCCGCAAAATCACCTGATAGCCCAGATTCAGCTGGTTGGACACCTCCTGGCCCGCCATCCGCTCCAGCAGAAGCTTGCAGGCGGTACGCCCCAGCTCCTTGGCGTCAAACTCCAGACTGGTTATGGGGGGCAGGTTCTGTTCCAGCAGAGTGCTGTTGTAGAAGCTGGCCACCTTGACCTGTTCCGGTATGGACACATGGAGCTCCTGGAGCTTGAGCAGCACCAGCCGGCACAGGGCATCGTCCATGCTGACGATGCACTCCACCCCCAGCTCCAGCAGCTCGTCCACCGACTTTCCCACCTGGAGGTCGCCGGACTGATCCATCCGAACGAGCTCCTGAGCCACCGGGATCCCCAGCTCCTCGTGGGCGTCCAGATAGCCCTGGAGCCGCCGCTTGCTGACCCAGTGCTCACTGTTGCCGCCCACCAGGCCGATCCGGCGGATGCCCTTCATCAGCAGGATGGAGGTCAGCTCCCGGCAGGCCTCCCGGTGATCACTGTCCACCTGAATGGGCTCCCGGGCGTCGCAGCAGCCGATGACCGCAAAGGGCAGACCCTCCTCCCGCAGCAGGGAGATGACCGGGTCATTCACGGTGGTCCGGGTGGAGATCACCCCGTCCACCTTGCGGTTGTTCAAAATCCGCTTCAGATGAGAGACGTCCTGCTCGGTGACCAGTGAGAGCACCACGTCATAGTCCTGACTGGCCGCCATCTCGCAGATGCCCGCCATGCACTTCTGGAAGAAGGGCAGGTCGCTGACGGCGTAGTCGCTGGGCAGCACCAGGCCGATGTTATAGGTCTTGCTCTGGGCCAGGCCCTTGGCCACCGCGTTGGGCCGGTAATTGTGGGTCTCGATGAACGCCTTCACCCTGGCCCGGGTCTCCGCGCTGATCCGGCCCTTGCCGGAAATCGCCCGGGACACGGTGGTCTTGCTGACCCCCAGCTCCCGCGCCACCTCGTCGATGGTGTAGATCCGTTTTTCCTCTGTTTCCCGGGACACAATCATTCACTCCTCCGCCGCTTGCCAGCAAGTGTGAGAAATGCTACAATCATCTCAGCAGCTGCGCAACCGGTTTTCTCACTTTGCATTATCATAGCAAAGTTCTTTCGCAAAAGTCAACCCTGCAGCCATATTTCTCTGAGGAGGGAGCATATCCGATGCCAGATCATCTGCTCTACGGCGCCGCCTATTACGACGAATATCTGCCCTATGAACGGCTGGACCGGGACTTCCGGCTGATGACCCAGGCGGGCATGAACACCATCCGCATTGCCGAGTCCACCTGGAGCACCTGGGAGCCCCGGGAGGGAGCATTCGACTTCTCCCGGCTCCACCGGGTGCTGGAGGCCGCCGGGCGTCACGGCCTGTCAGTCATTGTGGGCACCCCCACCTACGCCATTCCCCCCTGGCTGGCCCGAAAATACCCGGATATTCTCTCCGACACCCACGCAGGCCCCTGCCGCTACGGCGCCCGGCAGAACTTTGACCTCACCCACCCGGGCTACCGCTTTCACGCGGAACGGATTATCCGCAGGCTGATGGAGGCGGTGCAGGGCTATGACTGCGTCATCGGCTTCCAGCTGGACAACGAGACCAAGCCCTATGACACCTGCTCCCCCCGGGCCCAGGCCCTGTTCAAAGAGCGGCTCCGGGCGCAGTACGGCACGGTGGAGGCGCTGAACAAGGCCATGGGCTTTGCCTACTGGTCCAACAGCCTGGGCAGCTGGGAGGATCTTCCCGACGTGCGAGGCACCATCAACGGCAGCTACGGCGCCGCCTATCAGGCCTTTCAGCGGGAGCTGGTCACCGAATTTCTCCAGTGGCAGCGGGAGATCGTGGACGAATACCGGCGGCCGGACCAGTTCGTCACCCACAACTTTGACTACCAGTGGCGGGGCTTCTCCTTCGGTCTCCAGCCCGAGGTGGATCAGTTCCGGGCGGCCCGGGCGGTCACCGTCGCCGGCTGTGACATCTACCACGACAGCGAGGACGGCCTCACCGGGGCAGAGATCGCCTTCGGCGGCGCTCTGGCCCGGGGGCTGAAGGGACAGGCAAATTATCTGGTGCTGGAAACTCAGGCCCAGGGCAACTTCGGCTGGCTCCCCTACCCCGGCCAGCTCCGGCTCCAGGCCTTCAGCCATCTGGCCGCCGGGGCGGACGGGGTGAGCTACTGGCACTGGCACTCCATCCACAACGCCATCGAGAGCTACTGGAAGGGGGTGCTCAGCCACGATCTGGAGCCCAACGACACCTACCGGGAGGCGGCCGCCATCGGGGCGGATTTCAAGCGGCTCTCCCCTCACCTGCTCCATCTGGAAAAGCGCAACCGCGTGGCCGTCCTGGTGAGCAGCCGGGCCCAGACCGGTCTCCGCTGGTTCCCCACCTGCCACCAGCAGGCCCAGCCGGAGCACGACTACAGCGACTACCTGCGCTGGCTCTGCGACGCATTGTATCATCTGAACGTGGAGTACGACCTCATTGACGAGGAATGCCGGGACTTCTCCCCCTACCGGCTGGTAATCTGCCCGGTGCTCTACGCCGCCGGGGACGGACTGATTGAAGCGCTTAAGGATTATGTCAATCAAGGCGGGCATCTGCTGGCCACCTTCAAGTCCTTCTTTGCCGATGAGAACCTGACCATCCGCCACGAGGCCCAGCCCTACGGCCTCACCGACTGCTTCGGCATGACCTATGACCAGTTCACCCAGCCCCGGTCGGTATCGCTGGAGAGCAGCTTCTGTCCGCTGCCCGGGGACTGCCCGGTCTCCGACTGGATGGAGCTGCTCCGGCCCACCACCGCCGAGACGCTGGCAGTCTACCGGCATCCGGTCTGGGGCGGCAGGCCCGCCGTCACCCGGAACCGGTTCGGCGCGGGGGAAGCGGTCTATCTGGGCTGCTGCTTCGCCGCGGACGGACTGGAAGCCCTGCTGGAGGCCCTGCTCCCCGGCTGGGGGATCGAACTGCCGGAGGAGCGGTTCCCGCTCATCGTCAGGCGGGGCGTCAACCAGCTGGGCCGGGAGATTACCTACTATCTGAACTACTCCGCCCAGGCCCGGCGCTGTCCCTGTTCCGGCGGGGTTGAGCTGCTGTCGGAGACTCCGCTGTCTCCGGGGGATACGCTGGAGCTGCCGGCCTGGGGGGCGGCGATTGTAGAGGGGCATTAAGTCTCGCTGTTCACAAAACGTTCTCAAATCCCTCATAATTTCTTCATCCACCGGGGCGGAGGTTCTGATATACTTCTCATTGTCAGGAACGAAAGCAATCATACAAAACCTCCCTCTCTTTTCTTTCTCTTTTCTCTCTCAAGCAGGAGCCCCGACGCCAGTTTGGCGTCGGGGTTGAGCCTGTCGTAAAACGACAGGCTCTCCAAACAAATGCGTTGCATTTGTTTG
>CAMELY010000152.1 GCA_945926565.1 uncultured Clostridia bacterium
TACTCCCGGTTCAGATCGGTGCAGCTCACCGTCCGGTTGTCCGTATTCAGGCAAGCCTTCAGACCCATCTCCAGGTAACGGCGGAGGGGGTACTCCTCCCAGTCCCGGGCCGCTTTGGTCTGGAAATTGCTGGTGGGGCACAGCTCAATACCCACGCCCGCCGCTCTGCACCGCTCCTGCAGCGCCTTGTCCTCCGCCATGGCGATGCCGTGCCCCAGGCGGCAGGCCCCCAGTTCCAAAGCGGCGCGGATATTCTCCCGGTTCCCCGTCTCGCCGGAGTGGATGGTGAAAGGAATACCCAGCTGAGCGGCGCGATGGAAAAAGTCCAGATGACAGGTGGTGGGGAAGGCGTTCTCGTCTCCCGCCAGATCAGTCGCGCAGACCAGCTGAGGGAAGAATTCCTTGGCCGCCTCCAGCATGGCCAGATTCTGCTCCCGGGTGTGATGTCGCATGGCGCAGACAATCAGCCGGCAGCAGACGCCGGTTTCCGCCTCCCCCCGCGCCTTGCCTCGGGCCAGGGCCTGAAACACCCGCCCGTAGGTCAGTCCCCCCTCCAGATGGAGGGTAGGGGCAAAGCGGATCTCCAGATAACGGGTGTTCTCCACCTTGGCGTCCCACAGGAGATCCACCACCGCCTGCTCCAAGCCCTCCTCCGTCTGGAGCCAGCGCAGGGGCAGGTCAAAGCATCTCAGATACTCAGTCAGGCTGGGGCAGTCCTCAGACACCGCAATCCACCGGTCGAAGTCCTCCGGAAGCGCCTCACCAATGGAAGCCAGATAATCCCGGATCCGCTGAGAGTGAATACTGCCATCCAAATGGCAATGCAGATCCATCTTGGGAAGGGCTTCAATCCATTTTCTGTCCATGCTGTAACCTCCCGATCACGTCCGCCGTAATACGGATGGAAGTCTCCGCCGTCTGGGCGGCAAAGGCGGGGAAATTCTCCGGCGCGTTGCCGTCGGCGTCGTCCGAGATGGCCCGGATGATGACGAAGGGAACCTTGTTTACATAACATACCGTTCCAATGCTGGCGCCCTCCATCTCTCCTGCGATGGCCCCGAAGGTCTGGTGAATCCACTCCTTCCGGCCGCTGTCGCAGAGGAACTGGTCGCCGGTGGCGATGGTGCCCACCTTACACCGGTGACCCTGGGCCAGCACCGCCTGCTCCACCAGGGCGCCCAGCGTCTCACTGGCCGGGATGTGAATGAGGCCAAGGGCGTCAATCAGGCCGTAGGGCTCTCCCAGGCCGCTGACGTCCATGTCATGCTGCACCACATCTCTGGAGACCGCCACATCCCCGATGCCCAGCTCCCGGCAGAGGGTACCGGCCACGCCGGTATTGATCACCGCCTCCACCCCGAAGCGGAGGATCATGGTCTGGGCGCAGAGGGCGGCAAACACCTTGCCCACGCCGCAGACCGCCAGCACCACAGGCGTCTCTCCCAGGGTGCCGGTGACAAATTCAATGCCGCTGACGGTGGTGCTCGACCGGCCGGTCAGCATGGCCTTCAGCCCCTGAATCTCCACCTGCATGGCGCCGATGATTCCGATCATGGTCAGCCCTCCCGGTATTTGAAGTCGATGCTGGGGTTGGACTCCAGCACAGCCAGATAATTCCGGCACTCCAGCTGGGCGGCCTCCAGATTCAGGCACCGGTAGTTGCCGCACTCCTTGCGGCTGGCCCCGAAGACCGGCCCCTCATAGGCCAGGATCTCTCGGAGCACCTGCTTCACTGTCTCCAGAACCCGGCAGTGGTCGGCGTTTCGCACCAGCAGGTAAAAGCCGGTCTGGCAGCCCATGGGGCCGAAGTAGAGCACGTCCTCCGTGAGGGGCGAGTTGCGGACAAAGGTGGCGAACATGTGCTCCACCGAGTGCATGGTCAAATCATCCATATAGCAGCCGCTGTTGGGCTTGCGGGTGCGCAGGTCATAGGTGGTCACGTCTCCGTCCACCCGGGAGATGTAAATCCCCGGCTCCAGCAGGTCGTGATCCACGGTAAAGCTGGTAATGCGCTGCATCGCTGTCTCTCCTTCCGAGGGGACTGTTTCGGCACGCTGTCCCTGTTTGTCCCAATTATAGCCCCAGAGGAGAAAAAATGCAATCCAAAGCCGCCTGCCCCCTACATCTTCCCTTGCAGACCGGGAAAAACTGTTATATAATAACGGTACTATGCGATTTTCCCATTTACCCACCGAAAGGATTTGAGAATAGATGAACAGAAAGATCTTGATCGGCGGCGCCTGGCCCTATGCCAACTACTCCCTGCATGTGGGCCATCTGGCCGCCCTGCTGCCCGGCGACGTGCTGGCCCGGTACTTCCGCCAGGCGGGAGACCAGGTGATCTACGTCTCCGGCACCGACTCCCACGGCACCCCCATCACCCAGCGGGCCAAGAAGGAGGGCACCACCCCCTCTGTGATTGCCCACAAGTACCACGACGAGTTCGTGGAGGCCTTCAACGCCGTGGGCTTTTCCTATGATCTGTACACTGCCACCTTTACCGAGTATCACGAGGATCACGTCCGCCAGATGCTGGTAGAGATGCAGAAGAACGGCTTCCTCTATGAGAAGGAAAAGCTCCAGGACTACTGCGAGACCTGCGGCAAGTTCCTGGCTGACCGGGAGATCACCGGCCTCTGCCCCGTCTGCGGCGCCCCCGCCAAGGGCGACCAGTGCGACGCCTGCCTCACCTCCTTCGACCCCGCCGACCTGAAGGACAAGCACTGCATCAACTGCGGCCACGCCACCGTTCAGCGGCCCAACCATGAGATTGTCTTCGCCCTGTCCAAGTTCCAGAACAAGCTGGAGGACTACTACAAAAAGAACAGCCCCGCCTGGCGCACCAACGCCATCAACGAGACCAAGAAGTATCTGGAGCAGGGCCTGCCCGACCGGGACGCCACCCGCAGCCTGGACTGGGGCATCGAGGTGCCCTTCCCCGGCTATGAGGACAAGCGGATCTATGTCTGGATCGAGGCCGTGCTGGGCTACCTCACCGCCGGCATGAAGGTGGCCGAGGACCGGGGCATCGACTTTAACCAGTTCATGCAGGACTCCGACGACCTGATCACCTACTATGTCCACGGCAAGGACAACATCCCCTTCCACACCGTCATCTTCCCCGCCCTGATCATGGCTTTGGAGAAGGGCTGGCAGTGTCCCAAGCGGATTGTCTCCAGCGAGTACGTCAAGCTGGGCGAGGACAAGATGTCCAAGAGCAAGGGCAACCTGGTCACCATCAAGGAGCTGGCCGACCAGTTCGACATGGACTCCATCCGCTTCTTCTTCGTGGTCAACAACCCGGAGCGCCGGGACATCAGCTACTCTGAGGAGGATCTGATCGCCGCCCACAACAAGTTCCTCTGCGGCGCCTTCGGCAACTTTGTCAACCGGAACGTCTCCTTCCTCAAGAAGAAGTTCAAGGGCGTGGTGCCCGCCGGCGTGGTGGATCCCCAGATCGCCGCCCAGACCCAGAAGATGTACGACGACATCGGCGCTAAGATCGAGGCGGGCGAGCTCCGGGCCGCCGCCGAGCTGATGCTCCAGTATATCCAGGACGCCAACAAGTACTATGACACTCAGGCCCCCTGGACCCAGGTCAAGGCGGAGGATCAGACCGACTTCAACAACACCACCGCCACCTGCATGTATATCATCGCCAACATGTCCAACCTGCTCTCCCCCATTCTGGTCCAGGGCTGCGCCCAAATCCGCACCATGCTCCAGGTG
>CAMELY010000153.1 GCA_945926565.1 uncultured Clostridia bacterium
ATAATGTAATAGACAGAGCCGCTGTGGCTGACGTCCACCTCCTCCGGGAAGGGATTGCCCTCAAAGTCCTCCGGGAACATGGTGCCGTCCCAGGCGTCCACCATGCCCACCGGGTTGTAGCAGTCCGCGTCCTTATCATACTGATACAGGGTGTAGGGCCAGAATTCTCCGGCCAGGCCCTGGTTGTGAGACCAGTCGGCCTGAATGACGCCGTTGTCATAGAAGGTGAGCATGGGGAATGCGGAGAACTCCTGTACCAGGCAGTCCTGCTCGGCGTCATAGTCGTAGATGGAGGCGCCCATCTCCGCCATGGTGGTGTCGGTGTAGGTGAGGATCAGCTCGTCCCGGCCGTCTCCGTCCACGTCAAAGACGGCAAACTGATCGCCGGAGGGAGTGTCGCCAAAGAAGGTTCTGCTCTCCGCGTCCTCGGGGAAGCGGTGCTCGTTGAGCAGTGTCTCCAGGGCGGCTTGATAGGCGGCCAGCATGGGGGCCCGGTCTTGCTGAGTGGGCTGGGGTGTTTCCGGCTCCTCAGCGGGGAGTTCCTCCGGCTCCTCCTGGGCCGGTTCTTCGGCAGAGGGCTCCTCGGCGGGAGTTTCGGGCGCCTCGTCTGCGGGAGCCTCCTGCTCCTGGACAGGTTCCGGCTTAGAGGGGCCGTCACTGCCGGGGGCAGGGGGGCCGCCGCAGGCGGTCAGGGACAGCAGACAGCAGCAGAGCAGCATGGTTAAAATACGTTTCATCAGTCATTCCTCCTTGTGGGATTGAGTATAGCATATGCGGGAGGGGGTGGGGCTAAATGATTCTGAATATACAACGCAAAAAGCTCCCCCTGACAGCAGGGGGAGCCGTGAAAGGACAGCTTAATACTCCTTGGCAGCCTCTTCGCCCCGCATGACCCGCAGAGCGCCCTGGGCCAGAGCCAGCAGCTCGTCCTCGCCGGGATAGACGGTGAAGGGAGCGATCCAGCCGATCATCTCCTCCAGCTTGGCCTTGGTCACCGGGGAGTAGGCGATGCCGCCGGTGAGGATGATCTGGTCCACCTTGCCGCAGAGCACGGCGGCCATAGCGCCGGCGTCCTTGGCAATCTGGTAGTAGAAGGCGTCCTGAATCAGCTTGGCGGTCGCGTCGCCGGCGTCCACCCGCTTCTGAACCTCCCGGGCGTCATTGGTGCCCAGATAGCCGTTGAAGCCGCCGTTGCCGCAGATCTTCTTATACAGCTCCTTCTGGCTGTACTTGCCGGAGAAGCAGAGCTTGATCAGGTCGCCCACCGGCACGGTGCCCGCCCGCTCCGGAGAGAAGGCACCCTCGCCGTCGAGAATGTTGTTTACATCCACAACCTGGCCCTTCCGGTGAGCGCCCACGGAGACGCCGCCGCCCATGTGGATGACGATCAGGTTGAGATCCTCGTATTTGACCCCCTGCTCCTTGGCATAGCGCCGGGCCACCGCCTTCTGGTTGAGAGCGTGGAAGACGCTGCGGCGGGGCAGCTCGGGCATGCCGGACACCCGGGCCACGTCAGTCAGCTCGTCCACCACCACGGGATCCACGATGTAGGAGGGCGCGCCGATCTGGTCGCCGATCTCCCGGGCCAGAATGCCGCCCAGGTTGGAGGCGTGCTGACCCTGG
This sequence comes from uncultured Clostridia bacterium, assembly GCA_945926565.1. GTDB lineage: Bacteria > Bacillota > Clostridia > Oscillospirales > Oscillospiraceae > Onthomonas. The sequence goes on from CAMELY010000153.1 coordinate 1,624, forward strand.
GGGCCGATCTTCAGATCCGCCAGCAGGGCGTCGCTGACAGCGTAAGTGCCGCCGGGAATCGGCTTGAGCAGGCCGCCCCGGCCCACAATGACGTCGAAGGAGTTGATGTCGCAGTCCTTGGCGGCCAGGAAGTTGAGGATGATCTCCTTGCGGAAATCCTTCTGGTCGATGATGGAGGCGTACTGGGCGATCTCCTCGGTGGAGTGGCGGAGGGTCTCCTCAAAGAGCAGGGTCTCGTCCTCAAAGACGCCGACCTTGGTGGAGGTGGAACCGGGATTGATGATTAAGCTCTTGATAGCCATGGAAAAGTCTCCTTTCTGACGGATAAGATCAGCCCTGCTCCTTCATGGCCTCGGCCACCACGGCGGCCAGGGCGATGGAGTTCACCTTGGTCTGGAAGGAGTCGGAGCGGCTGGTCAGAATGACAGGCACCTTGGTGCCGGTGAGAATGCAGCCGTTCTCCACCTTGGCGGTGTGCACCAGGCACTTATAGACCAGGTTGCCGGCATGGATGTCGGGGAAGAGCAGCACATCGGCGTCGCCGGCCACCTTCCGGTTGCTGGCACCCTTGTGAGCGGCGGCCTCCGGGTCGATGGCAATGTCCAGAGACAGGGGGCCGTCCACGATGCAGCCGGTGATCTTGCCATCCTCGTTCATTTTGGTCAGCTCAGCGGCGTCTACAGTGGCGGGCATCTTGGGGTTGACCACCTCCACGGCGGCCAGAGGGGCCACCTTGGGGCACTCAATGCCGCAGGCGTGGCAGACGGCTACGGTGTTTTCAATGATGTGAGCCTTGTCCTCCAGGGTGGGATAGGTCATAAAGGCCACGTCGGAGAGGAAGAGCAGCTGGGGGATGCCCTCCACGTCAAAGACGGCCACATGGGACAGGGGCTTGCCGGTGCGCAGGCCGACCTCCTTGTCCAGAACGCTCTTGAGGAAGGACTTGGTGTCCAGCAGGCCCTTCATGTACATATCGGCCACGCCGTCGTGGGCCAGCTTGACGGCGGTGCGGGCGGCCAGCGTGTGGTCGGGTTGGTTGATAATCTGGTACTCGTCCGGGTCAATGCCCAGAGAGGCGGCCACGGCCCGGATCTTCTCCTCGTCGCCCACCAGGATGGCGTCAGCGATGCCTTGTTCTTTGGCGGCGTGAACTGCCTCCAGGACGGCGTCGTCCTCGGCCACAGCTACGGCCACGGTCTTTTTGCTGCACTCTTTTACCTTGGAAATCAGATCATGAAAGCTGGTAACCATTACAACACACCTCATTTATCTATTTGACAATTGTGCTCGTAAAATTGCGCTGAGCATGAGAAAAAGACAGGGCCCAGCGGTCGTTAAAATAATAACACTTTGCCATGGACGGGTCAAGGGGAGAGGAGGGGAGTTCTCTATATTTATAATGTATTGCCGGGCTGGGGGTTTGCGGCCAGATAATCGGACAGCAGATCTGCCGACAGCCGCACCAACTGGGGACAAGGGCGCTTGCGGTAATACTCCGCTGTCCGGTCGCTGGCCTGCGGGCTGCCCTCCGCCCGATCCAGTCCCAGCAGCTCCCGGCAGACAATAGAGTTCCCGCCGTTCTCGTTGCGGAATTGCCGGGCCAGCTCCTGCACACGGGCGTAGAGCTGGGACTTCTGGCTGGGATCGGCGGAGCCGTAGAGACAGCTGAGAACAAAGACGGCGCCGCTGAAGGCGCCGCAGACCTCCCGCAGCCGGCCCATGCCCGCACCAAAGCCGGCGGTCATCCGGAGAACAGTCTCCTCCGACAGACACAGTTCCTCAGAAAAGGCGGCGGCTACACTCTGACTGCAATTGAAGCCTTTCATAAAATATTGATAGGCCAATTCCCCGTGTTTGCTCATGACAAATACCTCCCGCATGGAATATTGATATGGTAAATCAGCAGGGAGAAAAATGCAAGAGAGAGCGGGCAATCGGCATTCTGCCAAGGAAATCGGTTGCAATTTGGGGGAGAATGACGGATTCGTAAAAAGCGGTCGAATTGAGCGGAAGAGTGTTGACAAAGCGTCTGGCATTTGATATATTATCTGAGCTGTCCGCGAGGACAACGAGTGAGCGGCGAAAACCGACACGT
>CAMELY010000154.1 GCA_945926565.1 uncultured Clostridia bacterium
CCCTGTCCTTCCTGGGCCTGGGCGTCAAGTTCCCCTTTGCCTCCTGGGGCAATATCATCAACGACGTCAACAACGCCTTCGTCATGACCAACTACTGGTTCATCTGGATCCCTGCCGGCATCTGCCTGCTGATCACCGTGCTGGGCTTCAACTTCGTGGGCGACGGACTGCGGGACGCATTCGATCCCAAAATGAAACGGTAAGGGAGGCAGAACAAAATGGCAAAAAAACACGCGGAAGGCTACCTCTCTGCCAAAGAGTCCCGCCGCATCTCCAAGGAGAACCGGCGTATCACCAATGAGCTGGAGAAAAAGCGCAAGCGCAAAAACGTGCCTGAGTCCGAGTACCTGACCCAGATGCACGACCCCAACAACGCCGTGGAGTTTGACAACCTCCACACCTATTTCTTCACCGACGCAGGCACCGTCAAGAGTGTGGACGGCGTCACCTTTGAGGTGCCTATCGGCAAAACGGTGGGCGTCGTGGGCGAGTCCGGCTGCGGCAAGTCGGTGACCAGCCTGTCCCTGATGCAGCTGGTGCAGCGGCCCCAGGGCCAGATTGTGGGCGGCGAGATTCGCCTCAACCTGGGAGACAAGGCCTACGACATCGCCAAGGTGCCGGTGGAGAAGATGCAGTCCCTCCGGGGCAACTACGTCTCCATGATCTTCCAGGAGCCCATGACCTCCCTGAACCCGGTGTTCCGCATCGGTGACCAGGTGGACGAAGTCATCGCCCTCCACGACGGCGACGGCAAGAGCAAGGAGGACATCAAGGCCCGCACCATCCAGCTGCTGGAGATGGTGGGCATCGCCAACAGCGAGGGTGTGTACAAGATGTACCCCCATGAGCTCTCCGGCGGTATGCGCCAGCGCGTCATGATCGCCATGGCTCTGGCCTGCAACCCCAAGATCATCATCGCCGACGAGCCCACCACCGCCCTGGACGTGACCATCCAGGCCCAGATTCTCGACCTGCTCCGCCAGCTCCAGAGCAAGATCAACTCTTCCATCATGTTTATCACCCATGACCTGGGCGTCATCGCCGAGATGGCGGACTATGTGGTGGTCATGTACTCCGGCCGCATTGTGGAAAAGGGCACCGTGGAGGAGATCTTTGCCCATCCCGCCCACCCCTATACCATCGGCCTCATGGCCTCCAAGCCGGTGGTGGGCAAGCAGGTGGATGAGCTCTACTCCATCCCCGGCAAGGTGCCCAACCCCATTAATATGCCCAACTACTGCTACTTTAAGGATCGCTGCAATATGTGCGTGGAGCAGTGCAGCGGCGACTATCCCTGCGAGATCAGCCTGTCCCCCACCCACAAGGTCAGCTGCTATCGCTACTACGACAAGAAGGCGGGTGAGTGAGCATGGCGCAGAAACAGAACCAGAAGACAGAGCAGGACTTTACCCCGGTGGAGTACGATCCCCAATATATCCTGATGGTCAACCAGCTGAAGAAGTACTTCCCCATCAAGGGCGGCATGGTCTCCCATGTGGTAGGCCACGTCAAGGCTGTGGACGGCGTCACCTTCAACCTGAAGCGGGGCACCACCATGGGCCTGGTGGGCGAGTCCGGCTGCGGCAAGACCACCACCGGCCGCACCATCCTCCGGCTGGCGGGGGAGAAGACCGGCGGTCAGGTGCTGTTCAACGGCCAGGAGGTCTATGACCTCTCTCCCAAGGAGCTGCGGGCCCTGCGCACCAAGATGCAGATCATCTTCCAGGACCCCTTCTCCAGCCTGTCTCCACGTCTTCCGGTAGGGGAGATCATCGGCGAGGCGGTACGGGAGCACAATCTGGTGCCCAAGGCGGAGTTTGACGACTATATCGACCAGGTCATGGACAACTGCGGACTTCAGCCCTTCCACAAGGATCGGTATCCCCACGAGTTCTCCGGCGGCCAGCGGCAGCGTATCTGCATCGCCCGGGCCCTGGCCCTGAACCCCGAGTTTGTGGTCTGCGACGAGCCGGTCTCCGCCTTGGACGTGTCCATTCAGGCGCAGATCATCAACCTGCTCAAAAAACTTCAGGAGCGTTATAACCTGACCTATCTGTTCATCTCTCACGACCTGTCTGTGGTGGAACACATCTCCGACACGGTGGGCGTCATGTACCTGGGCAATCTGGTGGAGTACGGCGCGACGGCGGACATCTTCCGCAACCCGCTGCACCCCTACACCAAGGCCCTCTTCTCCGCCATCCCCATCCCAGACCCCACGGCCAAGATGAACCGGATCGTGCTGGAGGGCTCCATTCCGTCCCCGGCCAATCCCCCCTCGGGCTGTAAGTTCCACACCCGCTGCGCCAACTGCACCCAGCGCTGCAAGGAGGAGGCCCCTGTCCAGAGAGAGGTGGAGCCCGGCCACTATGTGGTCTGCCACCTCTATGACAAGTGATGGCCCGCTCAGGAAGGCCCCATGAGGACGACGACGGCCGCACCATCGTGGACATGAGCCAGGTGGATCGCCCCTCCATGTTCGGGTTCCGGGGGGATCTCCTCCCGGAAAAGCGGAGAGAACGGCCCCAAGAGCGGAAAAAATCCCGGCCTTGGGAGGAGGAAGCTCCGATCTCGCACAAAGAGCGGCGGATGTACGCCCTCGGCGCCCTGAAGGCGGCGCTGCTCATCGGCCTTGCCTATCTGGCCGGTCTGGCCCTGATCATTTTTCTCTTGATTCAGCTTTGGAACTGAAGCGTTTTGCCCATAAAAATTCCCCGGGAAAACCTCCCGGGGAATTTTTGCGCTGAAAACAGTAGGGCGGGGGCTTGCCCCCGCCGTCTCTACCTGACAAAAGGGCGTCCTTATGGGCCGCCCGGAGATTGCTTTTACGACTTCACAGCGGCGACAGCCCCTGCTGTTCCAGAAAGGCTAGAATCTTCTCCGTGGATTCCTCCGAGATCACATGCTCCATGGCGCAGGCGTCCTCCGAGGCCTGCTGGCTGTCCACCCCCATGACCTTGTGGAGCAGGGTCTGGAGAATGATATGCTTCTGAGAGGTGAGCCGGGCGACTCGCAGCCCCTCTTCGGTGAGATAGATCTCCCGGTACTTTTCATTTTCCACCAGTCCACGCTGGTGCAGGGCATTCATGGCGCTGTTAACGCTGGCCTTGGAGACCCCAAGCCGGGCGGCAATGTCGCTGACCCGGGCACCGCCTTCGCCCACAGAGAGCTCATAGACCGCTTCCAGATAGTTTTCCATGGAAAATGTCAGCTTGGACATGTAAAATCCCTCCCAGTGTCAACAGATTTCATTGCCCTCATTATACACAAATGCTGCCGGTTAGCAAAGAGGAACGCCGGCACGACCGCTGCGCGCACCATCTAAAATTCTCAGAATTTGGAAATTCCTTCGACAAAACCGGACAAATCTTCTTTGAAAAAGGGGAGTAACGGACGAAAATGCCGGTGATTTGGCGGGAAACTGTCGCAATCTGCGATATTTTCTCCTGGAATGCGGGAGAAGAGCCGCTATAATGAGAAAACGAGAGAACTGATCCGGGAGGATAAAACCGATGAAACGCGAATGGGAAGAGGAACAGACGATTGAACTGGAAAACGGGGAGACCCTGGGGCTGGACTACTGGCTGCTCACCGACCAGACCTGCTGGGGGGAGAGCTACGGCGTCGCCGTCACTGACAGCACCGGCCGGGAGGAGGCAATCCGCCACG
>CAMELY010000155.1 GCA_945926565.1 uncultured Clostridia bacterium
AGGTCTCAATGAACTGGGCCTGAATGGCGGGGGCCCGGACGGTGACCACCGGCTCCCGGGGGAAGATGGGGGTGCCCTCCGGCATGGCCCAGATGTCGCCGGTAAACCGGAAGGTGCGTAGATAGTCCAGAAATTCCTCGCTGAAGCAGCCCTTGCTCCGGAGGTAGGCGATGTCCTCCTCGGTGAATTTCAGGTTCTGAATGTATTCCACCAGCTGCTCCAGACCGGCGGCAATGGCAAAGCCGCCGTTGTCCGGCACGTCCCGGAAGAACATGTCAAAATAGGTGATCCGATCCCGCACCTCCGGGGTCTGGAAATAGCCGTTTGCCATGGTAAGCTCATAAAAATCACAGAGCATAGTGTAATTCATCTGGCAATTCATAAGCACAGCTCCAATCTCGTCCCGATGACGATGTACTCAGGTGTATTGACACAAAATCCATTATATGCGCTTGATTTGCTTTTTGCAAGAGTGAGTTGCAGAATCTCCTGGATTTCGGCAGAAATGTGCCGCCAAAGTGGGGGAAGGAGAAAGAAATGGTGTCACTTTTCTGAAAAATATGGTATGATACTTCTGTACATGGAATATTTGCGAGAGGAGGGGGCCTCATGAGCCTCTTTTGCTGCCCTGTCTGCGGCCAGCCCCTGAGCCGGACGGGAAAAACCTACCGGTGCCCTGACCGGCACAGCTTTGACCAGGCCCGGGAGGGCTATGTCCATCTGCTCCCCGCCAACCGGAAGCACTCCAGGGACCCGGGGGACGACAAGGGCATGGCCGCCGCCCGGAACCGGTTTCTCTCCGGGGAGTGGTACGCGCCATTGCGCAGAACGCTGGAGGAGTTGGCCTTAGCCTGCCCGGAGGAGGCCCCCGCCATTCTGGACTCCGGCTGCGGGGAGGGCTACTACACCCAGGGCATCGCCTGCCGCCTGGAGGAGGCGGGGCGGAAGCCAAGAGTGGCGGGCATCGACCTGTCCCGGGCCTCCCTCCGCTATGCCGCCCGGCGGCTGCCCCAGGGGGAGTTTGCCGTGGCCTCCGCCTATCACCTGCCGGTGGGGGATGAGCGCATCGACCTGCTGGTCAACTGCTTCTCGCCCCTGGCCCTGGAGGAGTTTTCCCGGGTGCTGAAGCCGGGGGGAAGATTCCTCTATGTGGTGCCGGGACCGGAACACCTGTGGGAGCTCAAGCAGGTGCTCTACGAGAAGCCCTATCGGAACCGGGAGATCAGAGAGGACTACCCCGGCTTTACCTGGCTGGAGGCCCGGCAGGTCCGGGAGACGGTCACCCTGCCCGACCGGCAGACGATTGACGACCTGTTCCACATGACCCCCTATTACTGGAAGACCCCTGCCGCCGGAGCACAGCGGATGCGGGAGCTGGAGGCGCTGACAGTGCAGATCGCGTTTGATGTGCATGTGTACAGGAGAGCGCCGGAATAAGCAAGGGTTTCCTCACTTTGAAAAAGGAGATTGGTTTGCAGAGACTAATGCCTCCCTCTTTGAGGGTCGGATATGCCGGGGGCATATCCGATGAAATACTACAACCTTGAAAGTGGTGTCACGGCGAAGCCGTGACGGAGGGAGTGCGCCCCTGCGCCATCTTTCCCGGGTTCAGCAGAGAAAGGCTCCCTCAGTCGCCTTGCGGCGACAGCTCCCTCGGAGAGGGAGCCTTAGGGTGCTGACCTCGAAAACCCGGCATCTATCAATCAGTGCTCCGAAACACGTCATCTGGCGCACCCTGACGTTTGCACGCAGACAAGCTACTTCACAAGCACTGGGAAACGTGATATACTAAAACAAATGTGCGAACAAAAGAGGTGACCTCTATGGCATACCGCCCGCTGGCGGATGAGATCCGTCCCCAGACCCTGGACGAGGTGGTGGGACAGCGGCATATCCTGGGGGAGAACGGCGTCCTCCGCCGGATTATCGAGGGGGGCAATATCCCCAACATGGTCTTCTACGGCCCCTCGGGTACCGGCAAGACCACCGTGGCCAATATCATCGCCAGGCAGACCGACCGCACCCTCCACCGACTCAACGCCACCACCGCCTCCATCTCGGACATCCGGGAGGTGATCGCCGATGTGGATACCCTGCTGGCCCCCAACGGCGTCCTGCTCTATCTGGACGAGATCCAGTATTTCAACAAGAAGCAGCAGCAGTCCCTGCTGGAGTTCATGGAAAACGGCAAGATCACCCTCATCGCCTCCACCACGGAGAACCCCTACTTCTGCGTCTTTAACGCCGTCCTCTCCCGGGCCACCGTCTTTGAATTCAAGTCGGTCACCGATGAGGAGGTCAAGCCCGCCCTGCTCCGGGCCATCGGGATTATGGAACAGCGCCGGGGCCTCAAGGCGGAGTTGGAGGAGGGAGTGCTGGACTACCTGGCCGCCTCCTGCGGGGGCGACGTGCGCAAGGGAGTCAGCGGGGTGGAGCTGCTCTTCTCCGCCGCCCGGCCGGCGGGGGATCGGGTGACCTTCACCCTGGAGGATACCCTGCTGCTGGGCCAGAAGTCCGCCATGCGCTACGACCGGGACGGGGACAACCACTACGACATCCTCTCCGCCCTGCAGAAATCCATCCGGGGCTCCGACCCGGACGCAGGGCTCCACTACCTGGCCCGGCTGCTGGAGGCAGGAGATCTGGTCTCCGCCTGCCGCCGGCTGATGGTAATCGCCTGCGAGGACGTGGGCCTGGCCTATCCCCAGATCATCCCCATCGTCAAGGGCTGTATCGACGCGGCCAATATGCTGGGCCTGCCTGAGGCCCGGATTCCTCTGGGAGACGCCGTCATCCTCATGGCCACCGCGCCCAAATCCAACTCGGGCATCCGGGGTATCGACGCCGCCATGAGCGACATCCGCCAGGGCAACTACGGCCCCATCCCCGCCCACATTATGGATTCCCACTACGCCGGGGCGAAAAAGCTGGGCCGGGGCACAACCTATCAGTTCCCTCACGACTACCCCAACCACTGGGTTCAGCAGCAGTATCTGCCGGACAAGCTGAAGGACGCACACTATTACGAGTACGGTGAGAATAAGACGGAACAGGCGGCCCGGGCCTATTGGGAACGGGTCAAGGGCCTGTAAATCAGAGAAGGGAAGGATTGTTATGTGGCTGGTTATGGCATTGCTCTCCGCCGTCTTTGCGGCGCTGACCTCGATTCTGGCAAAAATGGGCATTGACGGCGTCAACTCTACCCTGGCTACGGCCATCCGGACATTGGTGGTGCTGGTCATGGCCTGGGGGATGGTGTTTCTCACCGGGGCCCAGCAGGGGCTTGCCTCCATCGACAAGCGGAGCTGGGTGTTTCTCATCCTCTCCGGCCTTGCCACCGGGGCCTCCTGGCTGTGCTATTATTGGGCGCTCCAGCAGGGAGACGTCTCCAAGGTGGTGCCCATCGACAAGCTCAGCGTGGTCATCACCCTGGTGCTGGCCTTTGTGCTGCTGCATGAGAAGTTTACCGCCAAGTCGGTGGTGGGCGCCGTGCTGATCACGGCGGGCACCCTGGCGATGGTGCTGTAAGAGAAAAAATTTGGAGGTGTCAAACATGAAAAACCTGTTCAAATGGGCGGACGAGTACATTCGGGAGAGCGACTGGAAGACGCTGGCCGCGCTCA